>CAIJMU010000130.1 GCA_903821875.1 uncultured Spirochaetota bacterium | reverse complement strand
GCTCTTCAAGAAGCTCATCGACAAATGGGTTGAACTCGAACTCGCCGCATCAAAGCTTCGCATAAAGAGCGGACGGGAAAAAAATACCTAAAAGGGCTACAGAACTCGGTACTCTCAAGGGCTTAAGAACTCGGTACTCTCAAGTACTTCAACTTTGTGCAGTTACACGTGCGTTTGGTTCAGGGGCTTCGGTGCGGGCTCTCTTATGGAGGCGGTACCCCATCACACCGAGCCGCCCCTCATTCCCCGTACAACTCGGTGAGCAGCCTCCTCAGGGCTGCTGCCGAAACTTCGTCCAGGCTGCCAAGCTGATCCCGGACCCGTGCAACACTGATGGTTCGAATCTGGTCAGCAGCGATCTCGGCGCCCCTTCCGGCTAGCTCGACCCTGATGCGCGTCCTCCAGGTCGGGTGGAGGTTTGTCGTAAGCGGACACACTGTAATGGTTCTGAGCACTGAATTGAGTTCGTCGCGGCTCACCACTACAGCAGGACGGATCTTGGACATTTCTGCGCCTCGGGTTGGATTGAAATCCACCCGATGGATGTCGTAGCGCTTCATTCCTTGCGGCTTTCCCCGGAATCGCGAGCCTTCTCGGCGTAGCCCGGGGAGGGTTCAGCAGCATCTTCAGCCTGCCAGGGAAGCCCATCGAGCCCATCGGAAGCCGCAGCATCCCACGGATCCCAGTCCTCTGAAGCCCAAGCCATTTCGCGCGCACTTTCCGCGAGGGACAACTTGCCTTCCGACGAGGCAAGTGGCTTGAGCAGGATGCCCTCGGACCTTTCCTCCATGATCAATCCGCTTCCGATGCCATAGCGTTTCAAGGTTTCAGCCGGCAGGCGAATACCCCGCGAGTTTCCGATTCGAGAGACCTTGAGTTCCTGGGACTTCATGTTATTACCGTAATAACATGAAGTGATGGAGTCAAGCTCAAATTATTAAAATCGCCTAAGCCAGCATCGTACCCCCGCCCTCAGTTCTTCTTCGGTTCGAAGTGGCTGAATTCCATGCTGAAGGCAGCCCTGCCCTGGCTCACCGAGCGGAGGGACGTGGTGAAGCCGAACATGGCCTCCAGCGGGGCCTGCACGTGGATCACTTCGACGGCAGCCTTTGAATCGGAGCCGTGGATGAAGCCGCCGCGCTGCGACACGAGGCTCATGGCCTCACCGATAAAATCCTTGGGGCAGGTAATGTCGACCTTCATAATTGGTTCCAGCATGACCGGAGCGGCCGAGCGCGCGCCCTCGTCGAAGGCCATGTTGGCACAGGCCTCGAAGGCAAAGGACGTTGCGGTGAGTTCATCATAGTCGATACCAACGAGGGTGACGCCCACGTCCACGGCGGGATAGCCGAACTGGATACCCGAGCCGAAGGCGTTCGTAAAGCCCCGCTCGATGGCCTCGTAGATCTCGTCGGGCACCTGGTGGTTCCTGACGGCCTTGCTGTACTTGTTGCCCGAACCCCGCACGAGGGGCTCGATGCGTACCGTAATGCCGGCCGAGATCTCCTTGCCGGCCTGGGTCTTCTCGAAGCGCTGACGGTGCTCGACCGACTTCGTGATGGACTCCCGGTAGGTGACCTGGGGATTGCCGACACGGGCTGCCACCTTGAACTCGCGGATCATCCGGGTAACCAGGACATCGAGGTGAAGCTCGCCCATACCACGGATGATGAGCTGGCCGGTCTCCTCGTTCTCGTGGCTCGTGAAGGTCGGGTCCTCGCGGGAGAGTATTTCGAGGGTCTCCTTGAGCTTTTCGCGCTCCGACAGCGATTTAGGTTCAATTGCGACTGAAATGACCGGCTCGGGAAAGTGCATCTTCTCGAGGAGTACCTGCCAGCCCTCGCTGCCGATGGTGTCGCCGGTCTGGGCGTTTTTCATGCCGACTATGACGGCTATGTCCCCTGCTTCGACCTGGTCCACCGGCTCGCTCTTGTTGGCGTGCATGCGGAGGAGTCGCGTCACGCGCTCTTTTTTCTTCTTGTTGATGTCGAAGACGACGCTTGCGTTCTTTATCGACCCGGAGTACATGCGGATGTAGCAGAGCGGTCCCGCCTCGCGGTCGTTCTGGATCTTGAAGACGAGTCCGAGGGGGTTGCCCTTGGCCGAACAGGGAACCTCGACCTCCTCCTCCTTCTTGGGATTGAATGCCTTTGGCGGTGGTACCTCGTCGGGGGCTGGCAGGTAGTCCACGACGGCGTCGATGAGGGGCTGCACACCCACATTGCGCCTGCTCGCGCCTGCGATGGCGGGTACGAGCAGGTGCCCGATGCAGGCCTTCCGGAGCTCGGCCTTGATCAGATCAATTGGCACTTCCCTGCCCTCGAGATAGAGATTGGTGATTTCCTCCGACTCCTCGGACAGGGCATCGATGAGGACGTCCCGCCTCGCCGCAGCATCAGCAGCCCGCTCCTGGGCGACCGGAGTGCGGGTCACCTCGTTGCCGTCCTCGGAGAAGTGGAGCTCCTCCATGGCGACGAGGTCGATGACGCCTTCGAAATCGCCTGCGCTCCCTATCGGATAGTTGATCGCAATTGGTCGGGCATTCAGCTTCTTCCGCATGTCTTCCAGTACGGCATCGAAATCCGCTCCGAGCCTGTCCATCTTGTTGACAAAAGCCAGGCGCGGCACCTGATAGCGGTCGGCCTGGTGCCAGACGGTCTCAGACTGGGGCTCGACCCCGTCCACCGCGCTGAACACCGCGACCGCCCCGTCGAGGACGCGCAGGGACCGCTCGACCTCGGCCGTGAAATCGACGTGCCCGGGCGTGTCGATGATGTTGATCTGGTGACCGCGCCAGTAGGTCGTCGTCGCAGCGCTCTGGATGGTGATGCCGCGCTCCTGCTCCTGGTCCATCCAGTCCATGGTAGCCTCGCCGTCGTCGACCTCGCCCAGGCGGTAGGTCTTGCCCGAGTAGTAGAGGATGCGCTCGGTGGTGGTGGTCTTGCCGGCGTCGATGTGGGCCATGATGCCTATGTTGCGGGTTGTTCGGAGATCCATGATGTGCGGCATCCTACACGGGAAATGGGCCCGTTTTCAAGACAAAGCTTGACCTCATCCCCCGGGCCGGCCGAATAGGTCCCCTCCCCCTCAAAAAAACCGCCTGCCTGTCCCTGCGCGGCCGGGCAGGATCAAAGCCGGCCGGGGAAAGGTGGCAGGGGCAGCTAGGCCAGTGCCGCCGCCTTGGGGAAGAGGATGTTGTTCTCGAGGTGGACGTGGCGATGGAGATCCTCCTCGAACTCGGCGAGCCTCCGGAAGGCCAGGGTATAGGTCGTACAGGCGTCCGGGGGAAGGGCGTAATTGGCTGAAAGTCGGCCGATCTCATGGGTCGCCGCGCCTATTTCCTCGTGGTCCCTGCCCAGGCTGGCCAGCGATCCTGCGATGAGGGCTTTGTCAGCCGGGTTGATCGGGCTGCCAGACTTCCTGGCTTCAGCCAAGCGCCTGACCGCGGGAAACAGCACTTCTTCCTCCTCCTTGAGGTGACCAATCATGTCAGCGGCAATCTTTGCAAAGAGGCGCGAGATTTCCACAAGCTCTGGATGGTTCAACCCGTGAACAGAGGCGATCTTCGCGGTAGATGCGACAATGGCGGGATCGTTCTCCCGAAGCCAGCTGTGGTGGGTGTTCACGATGAAATCGGCCAGGAAGGGAAGTTCCCAGGCGGCGAAGTTCTGGCTCCTGTCTGCCGGGGTCTGCCTCGCTGATCCGAGATCATCGAGGAGGAGCCTCGGGTCAAGGTTCTTCGCCAGGCAGGCAGCCGAAAGTGTCACCAAGCCACCGCAGCAGAAATCTATGCCATGGTCCTCGAATACTCGCGCGGTCCGATAATCGTCAGCAACGATCGATCCGACCGTCATATCCAGGGCCTCTGCCCCGATCTCAATTTCGCTTCTGTCCATTCCGCGCATCCTTTCAGGCAGCCTTGGCTGCCCTGCTTACCTCAAAGCATAGCGCAATCTCCTGACCTGAATCGTAACGGGTGTTACAGGAAAGGAATCATGTGGGCTATCGATGCGGCGGTGGCCACAAGACTGGCAGCTCCTGCCGCGGGATAGTATCCTTCCAGCCATGAGTATCATCCGCCTATCCTTGCTCCTCTTCGCAGCCGGCATCCTCCTTTCGTCCTGCGCCTCGACTGCGGACCTGACCCGCGCCGCAGCCACGGCATCGACAGTCGACCCCGGCCAGCCCTTCCCTGAGAGCGCCTTTGTCGAGGCCGGGGGGATTTCCCTGCACTACCGGCACTGGCTGCCGGAAGCTGCTCCGGTCGGGCAGGTCTTCCTCCTCCACGGCTTCGGCTCCTCGACCTTCACCTGGCGCTTCCTCGTGCCCGAGCTCCTCGCAGCAGGCTGGGAGGTGGCAGCTGCCGACATCCCGCCCTTTGGCTACTCGAGCAGGGAAGACACGATCGCCCATCCAGGCTACGACCGGAGCGCCACCCTCTGGGCGGTACCCGAGGCCCTGGGATGGAAGGACCCAATTGTGCTTATCGGGCATTCGATGGGAGGGCTCTACGCGACGGCCCTTGCCGAAGGGCAACCTGGGCGTGTGTGCGCCCTTGTGTATCTCGCAGGAGCAGTGCCGGCCGACGGAAAAAGTGCGGGAGGGTCCCCTCCCTTCGCCTCGCTGTTTGCAGGCTCCCTCGAGGCCCAGCTCCACAGCTGGTCGGGAGTAAAGGACAGCCTCAAGGGCTTTGCGAGCCCCGGGGATGTCATTCCAGACGCGATGGTCGACGGTTACGCCGCGCCCTTCCAGATCCCGAATGGAGTGAAGGCCCTCTTCGCGTGGTCAGACGCGAGCGCAGCCCAGGCTCCCGTGCATCCCGCCTCGCTGAAGGTCCCCGCCCTCCTGGTCTGGGGCCAGAAGGATACTGCCGTCCCCCTCGCCGTCGGTGAAAAGCTCGCGGCGGTCATCGCAGGCTCGAGGCTCGTTGTGCTGCCCGGACAGGGGCACCTCGTCCACGAGCTCCATCCCGAGCTGGTGAATCCCCTGGTGCTCGGGTTCCTGGCCGGGCTCCAGATCGCACAGTAGGGGGTGGAGCAATGCGCGCACGAAGGGGCTTGCTCTACATCCCGGGGGATGACCTTCGGAAAATCACCAAGGGCACGACGCTCGAGGTGGACTGCGTCTGCCTGGATATGGAAGACGGGGTAGCAGCCAATCGCAAGGCAGAGGCGCGGACCGTGATCCAGAACGCGTTGCGCGACCTTGATTTCGGGACAGGTGAGCGACTCGTACGGATCAACGCGATCGGGACAGGCCTCGAAGAGAAGGACCTCGACGCGGTCCTCTGCGCAGGTCCTGGGGTGAGGCCGGAGGGCATCGTCCTGCCCAAGGCGGAATCCGCTGCCCAGATCCGCCACATCAGCGAGCGCATGGCTTTCGCCGAAGCCCGCTACGGATGGGAGCCAGGCGGGATACGCATCCTTGTATTGATCGAAACAGCCCTCGGCATTGTCGAAATGCGGTCCATCCTCACAGCCGACAGCCGCCTCGAGGCGGTGATCTTCGGAGCCGAGGACCTGGCAGGAAGCATTGGGATGATCCGCACAAAGGGCTGTCTGGAGCTCCTCTACGCCCGGAGCGCCCTGGTAACCCACGCCGCAGCCTTTGGCCTCCAGGCCCTCGACATGGTCCATACCGATTTCCGCGACCTCGAGGGCCTCCGCGCCGCCTGCCTCGAAGGCGCGAGCCTGGGCTTCTCGGGAAAGCAGCTCGTGCACCCCGGGCAGGTTGGACCCGCGCAGGAAGCCTTCACGCCCTCTGAAGAAGCCATCGCAGAGGCCGAACGCCTCGTCGATGCCTTCGAAGTCCAGCAGCGCGGCGGTCGGGGTGCCTTCGATTTCGGCGGAACCATGGTAGATATGCCCATCCTGCGCACGGCCCGGGGAGTCCTCGAACGTGCCCGTGCAGCGGGTCGGGTGACAGGAGCAGCGCGATGAGACAGACCATGGCCCTCGACCGATCCTGGTTCATGAAGCGGGGCGATGAAGAGGCCTGGCGTAACCCCTCCTTTGCCCACGATGGATGGGAGGAGGTCTCGGTCCCACACACGAACCTCGAACTCCCCTTCAACGGCTTCGATGAACACTCCTACCAATTCATATCGACCTGGATAAGGGATTTCGACCTGCCAGCGGACCAAACCGCCAGGCGCGTCTTCGTGGATTTCGAGGCCGTGATGAGCCGGGCTACCGTCTTCGTGAACGGCCTGGAGGCCGGGCGGCACTCCGGGGGCTTCACGCCCTTCAGCATCGAGATAAGCTCCCTTGCAAAGGGCGGCCGAAACACACTGGCCGTCGTCGTGGACTCGACCGAGGACCCCGGGATCCCGCCCTTCGGCCACGTCGTCGACTACCTCTGCTACGGCGGCATCTACCGTGAAGTCGCCGTCCGTGTGCAGGAAAAAGCCTTCATAATTGACGCTTTTGCCCTGACCCGGGACGCCCTCCTCCCGAAAAGGGCCCTCGACCTCGAGGTGAGGCTCGATTGCCTTCCCGCCTCGGGGCCCTTCGAGGTCGAAGCGGAACTCCTCGACCCGGAGACGGGGAAAGCCCTGGCCCGGGGGAGCTGCTCCACTGACGGCGATTCGGGATGGATCGAACTCCACGACCTGGAGGGACTCCTGGCCTGGGAACCCGGACGGCCGACCTTGTACAAACTGAACATAACACTGAAGGCAGCCGGAGCGGCGATCGACGCGGTCACACGAAGGGTCGGATTCAGGCAGGCGGAGTGGAAGGCAGAGGGCTTTTTCCTCAACGGCAAGCCCTTCAAGATCCGAGGCCTGAACCGCCACCAGTCCTGGCCCTATGTCGGCTACGCGATGCCAGAGCGTGCCCAGCGACGCGACGCGGAGATCCTGAAGCGCGAACTTGGCGTCAACCTCGTTCGCTCGAGCCACTACCCGCCCTCGCGCCACTTCCTCGACGCCTGCGACGAGCTCGGCCTCCTTGTCTTCGAAGAGCTGCCCGGCTGGCAGCACATCGGGGACGCTGCGTGGAAAAAACAGGCGATCGCCGACCTCGAGGACATGATCGTCCGCGACCGCAACCATCCCTCCATCGTGCTCTGGGGCACACGCATCAACGAGTCGTCCGACGATCACGATTTCTACGCCCAGACGGCCAGGCGCGCCCACGAACTCGATCCCTCGCGTGCAACGGGCGGCGTCCGCTACATCGAGAAAAGCGAGCTCCTCGAGGATGTGTACACCTTCAACGACTTCGTGCACGACGGGGGCTCGACGGCACTGAAAAAACCGCGCCGGGTC
>CAIJMU010000129.1 GCA_903821875.1 uncultured Spirochaetota bacterium | reverse complement strand
TGCTTCCATTGCCGATACCAACGTTATAACGGTTGATTTCGGCATATATGCAGCTTCCGGAAACGGTCGCTATGATGACTCGTGGAGCGCAGCGGATTCCTGGGCGCAATCTCCAGCGGAGGAAGGGAGCCATTCCATGGTCGTGAGCCTCATCCAGATCATTTTCGAGATTCCCGAGTCCAGCTCGCTCAAGGACAAGCGCTCCGTGGTGAGCTCCGCCAAGGAGCGCATCAGGCGCAAGTTCCGCGTGTCCTGCGCGGAGGTGGACCTCCTCGATTCCCTCCGCTTCGCCCAGATCGGTGCAGCCCTCGTCTCCAATTCCCGTGAATTCGGTGAGACGGTCATGAACCGCATCCTGTCCTTCGTGGAGGGGGAACTCGCCTTGAAGGTACATGATTCCCAGATCCATACCGAGCTCTACTGAGCTCGGTCATCGGGATGGAAGGGATTGCCCCCGGGCGAGCGCCCGCGAAGGTTCCGGCCGATGAGCCTGGCGGGCCGTGGTGCGGCCTGACCCTTCACGAGGCCCTCCGCCTCGAGGCCGAAGATAACCTGTTCGAGCCTGCCCTTCCGGTCATCCTTTGCGAAAAGCTCTCCCTGCCCGCCCTTGGCAGGTTCGGCGACCCCGTCAAAGCCAAGCCCGACAAGCCTGACCGGGGAGCTGCCATTCCAGAGCCGGGCCAGGAGGCAGCGGGCCTCGGCAAGCACTTCGGTCGAGTCGATGAACTCGGAGCGATGGGTGATGCGCCTGCTGGAGGTCGAGAAGTCGGAGAGTCTCAGCTTGAGTACGAGGGTGCGGGAGACAAGGCCCTCGCCATGGAGCCTCGAGAGGAGGGCACAGGCCATCTCCAGGAGGGCAGCATCGAGGGCTTCTCCATCGGCGATGTCACGTTCGAAGGTAGTCTCCGTGCTCATGCCCCGAGAGCCCGAGCGCTCACCGTGGATCCCGGGATCGATGCCGCGCGCCGCCGAGTGGAGAAACCGGGCCCCAGCCTCCCCGAAAATGCGTGAAAGGGCGGGCTGGTCAGCGGCGACAAGGTCAGCCATCGACAGGATGCCCGACTCACGAAGCCTCGTCTGGGTCTTCTCGCCCGCGCCCCAGAGTTTTGCAAGCGGAAGCCCCTGCATGAAGGCCGCCTCCTGCCCGCTTTCTACGATGACCAGGCCATCCGGTTTCCGGAGGCCAGAGGCGATCTTGGACACAAGTCGGTTGGTTGCGACTCCCACGGAAATGCCAAGGCCCGTCTCCTCACGGATCCGCCGCTTGAGGAGCTTCGCAGCCTCGAGCGGCGACCCATACAGGAGACCCGTCCCGCTCATGTCGAGCCAGGCCTCGTCGATCGACACGGGGATCACCTCGGGTCCGAGCTCGCGGAGGATGTCCATTACCTGCCGCGACAGTTCGCAGTAGCGTTCCATGCGTACCGGGAGGAAAACCCCTCCAGGGCAACGTCGGTAGGCTTCGCCGATAGGCATGGCCGAATGGACACCGAAGGCCCGAGCCTCGTATGAGCAGGTGGAGACAACGCCGCGGCCGCCAGGCCTTGCGCCGACAATCACGGGTTTCCCGAGGAGTCCCGGATCATCGAGGAGCTCGACCGTCGCAAAGAATGCGTCAAGATCGACGTGGAACCACAGCGGATTCAAGGCGCTGCAGCCCTGAGCCTGAAGGTCGCATCGATGGTGCTCCCGGCCATCACGAGCTGGCGGTCGCCATCGAGGCGCCATTCCGCGAGGGCCCGGACAGCTCCCTTGCGGCCTGAGCCAGGGGCGGGGGCCTTCACGATGGAAGCCAGGGCAGGGGGGGCGGCGCCAAACCCGGTGGCGTGAACTGAAAGCTGCGCCGTGAAGTCAGGGCCAGTCGTGATCCAGAAGGAGAATGGAAGGGATCGGCCAGGTCCGCTCCACAGTGTCGCCCCCTTGCCGTCGAGGTCGATGCGGTAGGGCAGGGAACAGTCATAGATAGCAAGACTCCTGTCCGAGACCAGACGGAGCCCGAGCTCGCCGGGATCTCCAGGAAAGCCGATGGAAACCACGTTGGTTACCCGGTCGAGGAAGGCCTTGCGGGAACTCGAAAGGGTGATGGGCCGCGATCCGTCGAGGCCTGCGGTCCTGGCATAGCCAGTGGTGGAGTCGACCGGATGGAGGATCCCGTCCCTGAAAGCAGCGAGGGATCCCAGACGGTAGACCGAACGGAAATCCGCAGTGAACTCGCCTGCGTCCTGGTCGAGGTTCTCTACTACCTCGATGGGGCTCGTCCGCAATCTGCTGTCGGAAATCGCGATGACCATTCCTTCGGTGAGGATGGCCAGGGCGAGGAATACAAAGGCCGTGATCTTGCGTTTCCTCTCGCCCCTGGGCGCGAGAAAGAGAAAGGGACTCGCGGTGAGCGAAGCAAAGGGCAGGAGGACGAAGGCCAGGATGCCCCCTGAAAGCGCCTCTGGATTCACCAGAAGGGAGAGGGCTGAGGACTCCGGCGTGGCGAGCATCTCGCCGGCTATGAGCGCAAAGGGGAGATACATGAGGACGATCGCAATGATGGAAAAAACCTTGCGCCTGATGCCGACCGATACAAGTGCCACGGCGAAGCCCCAGCAGAAATAGGCCGAGAGCGGAATGCTCAGGAAGGTAAAGAGGAAGACGTCGATCCCCAGGATCACCAATGCGGCGAATTCGTAGAACCAGGGATCGGGCGACAGCCAGCGCTTCGAGACAAAACCCGAGATGAGGCTGAGGAAGGAGAAGGCCACTACAAGAATACGCCCCGCCACGAAGTACCCCGGCATCGAGGTCCAGGCATCGGTGCTTCCGAAGACGAGGCGCTCGACCTCGAGGCAGACCTGGGAGAGGGTGAAGGCGAGCCCGGCCAGGAGGAAGAGGATGGCAAGGTTGCCAATGCGGTGTGGCAGCTTGTGGACAAGCTGGGGCAGGAGGTCCCGCCTGGTGATCGACAGGATTATGAGGATGGCCGCGATGGCCCCCACGAAGGCAAGGAGGAAGACGATGTAGGGCCCCTCCCTGATGACGAGAGCGAAGTTCCCCAGCTGGAAGGACGAGTAGTTGCGATCCCAGATATCGAGGAAGCCCATGGAGTTGGCCGTGAGCATCGCGGCGACAAAGCGTGTGAAGGGGATGGCAGGATCTGTCATCCTGGGATCGACCGCTTCGGTCCTGAGCTCCACGGCGGGAATGCCCGCGCTGAGGTAGGGGGCAAGGGGGCCCTGGCGCTTGAGAAGCCCGAGGCGGTAGCCCTGCATGCGGTTCGGGAACAGCTCATAGTGGAGTCCTGAGCTGGAAAGGGCCGCCCGCGTACGCTCGTACAGCCAGTACGGCGACAGGAGTCCTGGGACCGCGTTCCTGAGTCCGATCGTCCCTGGCAGGGCATTCAAGGTGAGATACACGACGGAAATCGGACGTGCGGCATCGAGGGAGTCGATCCACCAGGAGGTGCCTGGACCGGCAGTGTCTCCGCTCTCGTAGGCGCCACGTTTGTCACCACCGAGGAAGGTAACTGCCAGGCCGATTTCCGGCTCCCAGCCCGCATGCGTACGATCGGCCAGATCGTGAAGCGCTACGAGCATGAGGGCAATGCCGGCATCGCCCTCGCCCTTCGGCCCATCGACGTGGACATCGAGGGGGACGATGAAGGAGAGGAGGTCGGACCTCCGACCCTTGAAAGTCACGGTGACAGCACGGGAATTGGACTGGTCAGCCTCGAGGGGGAGAAGCCGTTGGCTATCGGGATGGAGCCCGAACTTCGAGCAGGTCGCGACAATATATTCAGCCGCCAGGGCTTCAGCCACGCTGCCCTCCCCTCGCGTCCCAAAGCCCGCCAAGGCGAGGAGGTGGACCCTTACCTCGGGATCTACAGCCTCTGGAGCCAGGCCCGTCACGGCCTGGACCGGAACCACGACGGAGGCGGCTAGGGCCAGACAGGCGAGGAGGAGTCGAAGATGACAGGCCACAGGGAGAAGGATACCGGAAGCTCCTACGGCGCGCAACACTGGAAGGTCTGGAGGAGAGCTGCCCCCTGGCGGGAGGGTGGCTAATTGAATCGTATGCCGCTCATTGCATTTCCGGCATACTTTCGCCATTCTACGGGTGGAGGTTCGCAAAGCGGAGCATGCACGTACGAAAAATGGTTCTCGACCTTCCACTGAAAGTAGTCCTGACAGAAGAAGGCACTACCTTCTTCATCCGGAAGGGAAAAAGCCTCAAGCGTTTCCGGCTCGCTGACAACCGTGAGGAAAGCGGCATCATCCTGGAAACCTTCTCGCCGATTTCCCTCCAGCGGATGATCCTGGTCGACTATGTCTCCAAGATGGAGATTTCCAAGAGCGAGTTCATGAGTTCCCGTCAGGAGATCATGGACCTCTCGAAGCTCATCGTGTATTCGATGCTCTACCGCCAATACGACTCGTATATTTTCACCCGCGTGCTTGCGAGCGAAGTCATCACGAAATGGAACCGCCTCAATCCGGGCAACATCATCGACTCGAAAACCCGCATAAATGACAGCTTCCTGCAGACCTCGCTCAAGGAAAAGGAGAAGGACCTCGCGGCGATCAAGCAGGAGATACTCGCTCCCCTCTACTCGTATATCACCCGCAACGCATCCCTCCTCCCCGAGGAAAAGAACGTCCAGCTCCTCCTTTCCGAGAAATTCCTCGACAACCTCCGCCCCTTTACCTGGTTCATCATCGTCAAATTCAGGGGTTCTGACGGCTGGGACAGCCTCCTCAAGAACATCAGGACCAGCCTCGCGGAATACATGGAGCGCTCGCGCATCGCCGAGTACGTCTCGCTCATGATCATGGAACTCGCCATGAACGCCGAGAATTCCAACCTGAAACGGGAAGCCAAGTCCCTCTTCAAGGGTTCGGTCGACGTGAACGCAGTCCTCTTCGACCCCAGCGTGCGAAAACAGGTCATCGAATCCCTCGAAGGCCGCGAGGAGTTTGTCTACATGTCGTGGAAGCTCGGCTCGAGGAATGCGTCTGTCGGGACGCAGGGCCGCCTCCAGATCACGCTCTACAGCAGGGATGCCGAGTACAAGTCCGTCAAGGAGACCTTCGACGACAAGAAGAACGCCGACCTCAAGAAGAAGAGCCTCGAGGACTTCTATGAGGAACTCCAGAAGTCCGACTCGAGCGCGGAGCTCGGCCTCTATTATCTGTCCTACCTCTCCGAGGCCTGCGAAAAGGTCAACGTGAAATTCGAGTCCCTGGTCAACCAGATGCCGGGTTCCGAACTTACAGTCATGACCCTCGCGCTCAACTTCTGAGCCCCTGCCTTCCCGCCCCAGACATTGACAATTAAGACAATTCCGTCCACTGCCACCACCCTGCCCGTTCCTTGACACGCAGGCCTTCCGGAGGGTATTTTCCAGGCTCACCCATCCTGGAATGCCCGACCGATCGGGCTCGGGAACGACACACCATCTATGGAGGAAGCGACATATGGCAAAGACAAAGTTCGTCTACGCGTTCGGCGGAAAAAACGCCGAGGGCAGGGGTCTCAGCAAGGACATTCTCGGAGGCAAGGGACAGGGGCTTATGGACATGACGGCCATCGGACTCCCCGTCCCGGCCGGATTCACCGTCGGCATCCCCGCCTGCGAGGAATACTACAAGGCAGGACGGAAGCTCGCGAAGTCCATCGTCGAGGAAGTGAAAATCCACGTAGCGATGCTCGAAAAGACCGTGGGCAAGAAGCTCGGTGACGACAAGGATCCCCTCCTCGTTTCCGTCCGCTCCGGAGCTGCCCGCTCTATGCCTGGCATGCTCGAGACCATCCTGAACCTCGGACTCAACGACAGGTCGGTCGAGGGCCTTGCCACCAAGACGAACAATGCGCGCTTTGCCTACGACTCCTACCGCCGCTTCATCCAGATGTACTCCACCACAGCCATGGGCCTTACCAAGGAGCCGATGGAGGAGATGCTCTCCCACATGAAGAAGCAGAAGGGCGTGAAGAATGACACCGAGCTTTCCGCCGACGACCTCAAGGCCCTCTGCGCCGAGTTCAAGGCCTTCTACCGGCAGAAGAAGGGCGCTGACTTCCCGCAGGATCCGATGACCCAGCTCTGGGGCGCCGTCGATGCCGTCTTCAACAGCTGGGAAGCCGACAAGTCCGTCACCTACCGCCGCGTCGAGAAGATCACCGACCTCAAGGGCACCGCAGTCAACATCGTGCAGATGGTCTACGGCAACAAGGGCGACAACTCCGGTACCGGAGTCTGCTTTACCCGCGACCCCAATTCCGGCGCCAACGAGTTCTATGGCGATTGCCTGATCAACGCCCAGGGCGAGGATGTCGTCGCCGGCATCCGCACCCCCTTGAGGCTCATCGAGCTCGAGACCAGGCTTCCCGTCGCCTACAAGCAGCTCCTCCAGGTGAGGAAGACCCTCGAGAAGAACTTCAAGGAGATGCAGGACCTTGAGTTCACCATCGAGGACGAGAAGCTCTACATGCTTCAGTGCCGCACCGGCAAGCGCCTTCCCGCAGCCGCCTTCAAGATCGCCGTCGACATGGTCGGCGAGGGCCTCATCACGAAATCCGAGGCAATTGCACGCATCACCCCCGAGCAGATCGAGGGCATCTTCTATCCCATCATCGACGTGTCGAAGACCAGTATCGCCCGGCTCAAGGAACTCAAGGTCGCCACGGGCATCGACGCCGTCCCCGGCGCTGCGGCTGGCAAGCTTGTGTTCACTGCAGCCGAGGCCGAGACCCGCGCCGCGAATGGCGAGAAGGTCATCCTCCTCCGCAAGGAGACCAGCCCCGAGGACGTCGGCGGCATGCACGCCGCCCAGGGCATCCTGACCGCCACCGGCGGCAAGACCTCGCACGCAGCGGTCGTCGCGCGCGGCTGGGGCAAGTGCTGCATCGTCGGCTGCGAAGCCCTCGACATCGACGACAAGGCCAAGATCCTCAAGGTCGGCGGCAAGGTCCTCCGCGAAGGCGACGAGGTTACCCTCAACGGCACCACAGGCGAGGTCTTCCTCACCTCCCTCCCCCTCAAGAAGCCAGAGCAGACAAAGGAGTTCAAGACCCTCCTTTCCTGGTGTGACGAAATCCGCACCCTCAAGGTCCGTACGAACGCCGACACCCCCTACGATTCTGCCAAGGCTGTCGAGCTTGGAGCCGAGGGCATCGGCCTCTGCCGCACCGAGCACATGTTCTTCGACACTGAAGAGCGCCGCCTCGGCATCCAGGAAATGATCGTTGCCGACGACCTGGCGGGCAGGAAAAAAGCCCTGGCCAAGCTCCTTCCGATCCAGCGAGAGGACTTCAAGGGCATCTTCAAGGCCATGGACGGCAAGCCCGTCACCATCCGCCTCATCGACCCCCCCCTCCACGAGTTCACCCCCAAGGACGATGCAGGCGTCAACAAGCTCGCCCAGATCACCGGCAAGAGTCCTGCGCACATCAGGCTCCGCTGCGACCAGCTGCACGAGTCCAATCCCATGCTCGGCCATCGTGGCTGCCGCCTCACCATCACCTATCCCGAGATCCTCGTGATGCAGGTAACTGCCATCATCGAGGCCGCCGTCGAGGTGGACAAGGCCGGTACCAAGGTCTTCCCCGAGATCATGATTCCCCTCGTCATCGACAAGAAGGAACTCAAGATCCTCGTCGACCAGACCCGCGCCGTCGCTGACGAGATCATCAAGAAGGCCAACTCCAAGGTGAAGTACATGGTCGGCACGATGATCGAGATTCCCCGCGCCGCCCTCCTTGCCAACGAGATCGCCGAGGTCGCCGAGTTCTTCTCCTTCGGCACCAACGACCTCACCCAGATGACCCTTGGCCTCTCCCGCGATGACGCCGGTCGCTTCCTCCCCGACTACGTCATGTCGGAAAAAGAAGGTGGAAAGGCTATCTTCGCCCAGGACCCCTTTGTCAGCCTCGACCAGTCCGGCGTCGGCCAGCTCGTCACGATGGGCATCGAAAAGGGCCGCTCTACCAGGAAGGGCCTCAAGGTCGGTATCTGCGGCGAGCACGGCGGAGAAGCCCGTTCCGTGAAGTTCTGCCATGCCGCAGGGATGAACTACGTATCCTGCTCCCCCTACCGCGTGCCCATCGCCCGCCTCGCCGCCGCCCAGGCTGTGATCGAAGCTAAAATGCTGGCGAAGGCAGCCAAGCCTGCGGCCAAGGCCGGCGCCAAGGCTAACGCGAAGGCAAAACCCGCCGCCAAGGCCGGCGCCAAGGCCAGCGCGAAAGCAAAACCCGCAGCCAAAGCCGGTGCCAAGAAGCTCGCCGAGTCCACCAAGGCAGCCAAGGTCGTGAAGAAGGCCCCCGCCAAGGCAACGAAATCTGCGGCCAAGGCCGGCGCCAAGGCCGGCGCCAAGGCCAAGCCCGTCGCTGCGGCCAAGCCTGTGGCCAAGGCCAGCGCCAAGGCCGGCGCCAAGAAAGCCGCCACCAAGGCCGCAAAGGCTCCTGCCAGGAAGCCTGCGGGGAAAAAGACCAGGTAAATAAAGACCTAGCACGTACAAAGGGCCGTCCGGCAGGACGGCCCTTTTCATTGATCACGGGATATCCGACCCCCGCCCCCCAAAGTCGCCGGACCCTTGTCCCCTGCGCCAGAGCCCGCTCCGCCTAGGCCCTCCGGCTGCTCCGCACGAGGCCCATCATCCTCGGGGCCAGGTCGATCATCAGTACCGAAATAATTATGAGGATTCCGCCCAGGACCTGCGCCTGCCCGAAGCGTTCGCCCAAAAGGAGGGCCGACCAGATTACCGTCAATACCGGTTCCATCGTCGACACCAGGGATGTGTCCGATGCGCCGATGAGGCGCAGCGAGGCGAAAAGCATGGTGATCGGCAGGACCGAGGCGAAGAGCGCCATCCCCAGGAAGGCACCGACTGCGGGAAGGGTGACTGGAAGCCTGGCTCCCCCCGTCACGGCCGCGATTATCCAGTAAACGATGGCGGCAGCGCCCATCACCATCGCAGTGGACACCAGTGGATCGACATTGGCGTAGACCCTCTCACCGATGACAAGATAGGCCGCATAGGACAGGGCCACGGTCAGGCCGAGGCCGACCCCGATGGGCGGGTAGCTCCCGGCTTTCCAGAAGGTCACAAGGCAGCCGCACAAGGACAGAAGAAGGGCAGCGCTCCGGATCCAGCCTGGCCGCTTCCGGAAAAGGACAAGGCTGATCAAGACCACGAAGGAGGGATAGACGTACAACAGGAGGCTCGCGATGCCGGGATCGAGGATGCTGACGGTCATGAAGTAGAGGCCAGCCTGGGGTGCGAAGCCCAGGAAGGCAAGCAGGAGGACCGGAAGGATGGGCCTTGGCATGGGCTTTTTTGTCACAATTACGACGAACCAGAGCACGAGCCCCGCGATGGTAAAGCGCCAGGCAAGGGCGGCCGGAACGGAAAAGCCCTCGGCAAAGATCAGCTTGGCGAATATGCCGAGGGTAGAGAAGCCGAGGGCAGACAACAGG
>CAIJMU010000128.1 GCA_903821875.1 uncultured Spirochaetota bacterium | reverse complement strand
GAGATCGAGCTGTACCTGTTGGCCAGTTCCAGCCTTACGCCAGAGGAACTGATCAATACCATCAATCAACTACTGACTGACAATTGGCTCAAGGAGGACATCATGAGCACCGCCGAAATGCTGATAGCCCGCGGCAAGGCCGAAGGTAAACTCTCGGAAAAGCTGGCTATTGCGAAGCGGCTCAAGGAGCTTGGGATGCCTTTGGCCCAGCTATGCCAGGCTACCGGCCTTTCCGAGGAGGAAGGCGCTTCGCTGTAAAAGCTGACTTTGAGCGAAAATCATGACAGGTTTTCGCGCGTGTGCGTGCACAGGTCAGACCCTTCCCTCAGCCTCCCGCCCTGATCCCCAGCATCCAGCCAAACAACGCCTGTGCGCCTTCGCCCGTCCTCCCATTGAGTACGAACAGCGGAGCTTCCGGAGCCACTGCCCTGTAGCCCTTCCTGAAGAATTCCTCGTCGAAGCCCACTGCCTCCGCGATGTCCGTCTTGGTCAGCACACAGGCTGCCGACTTGGCGAAGACGGTCGGATATTTATAGGGCTTGTCGCTGCCCTCGGCGGCGCTGGCTACCACGAGTTTCAGGTCCTCGCCGATGACGAACTCGGCGGGGCAGACGAGATTTCCGATATTCTCGATAAATAACCAGGAATTGTCAGGGATTTCCATTTTTCCCAGGATGCCCTCGATCATGGCCGCGTTGAGGTGGCAGTCGCCCCCGGTCTCGATCTGGTAGGCTTCGACGCCGAGGGCACGGAGGGCCTGGGTGTCGAGGTCGCTGGCAACGTCGCCCTCGATGACGCGGAGCGGTCCGGCTGCGGGCGAGGCTGCGATCAGGGGCGCAAGGCGCGAGATGAGGCTTGTCTTGCCCACGCCAGGACTGCCGAGGATGTTGACGGTAAAGACGCCACGGGCGGCCAGGCGCGCGTGGATGGCGGCGGCCTTTGCATCGTTGGCTTCGTAGATGGCGCGTTTGATGGGAATTGTGAGGGCCATCAGCTGGCTCCCGGATCTGGCTGCGCTGCTTCCAGGTCGATGGACTCCACGTGGAAGTCCCGTCCAATTGCAGTCATCTGTCCCTGGCCGCCGCAGTCGGGACATTCGAAGGTAAAGCGCGCGCGCTCGAATTCCCTCCCGCAGGCCTGGCATCGGAGGAGGGCCTTCACGGTACGGTATTCAAGGCGCGCTCCCTCAAGGGAGCTTCCCTTGGAAAGTTGTCCGAAATAGAAGTCGAGGGACTCGGGCATGTAGCCGGTAGCTTCGCCCACCACGAGCCGCACCACGGTCACGCGGCCGCCTCCCTGCTTTACGACCTCGAGGGCGAGCATCGAGACGAGGGCCTCGACGACGCTGGCCTCATGCATCGGAGGCGGGGTCGAATCCACGCTCTGGCGCGGCCTGGGCGACGTGGAGCTCAACCACGCCGGTTTCCGAGAAACTCCGCAGTGCTGGCCTGTCGGGGACCATCGAGAGGCAGTCCTTGGGGCAGGCCCTGACGCAGGCTCCGCAGAGAACGCAGGCAAAGCGGTCGATGGACCAGGACTTCGCGAGCCTGTCGACGGCGATGGCGTCGGCAGGGCAGTGCTTGGCGCAGGCCAGGCAGTGGATGCAGGTGGAGAACTCGATGACGACGCTCCCCCGTGTGGCCGCGTAGGGTTTGCGGATTACATAGGGATAGGGCCGCGTGGCAGGCTTCGTCACGAGGTTTCGCAGGGCTATTCGGGCCATGGGCAGGAAGGACACGGTCTACCTCTCGGTGCAGGAAATGCAGGGATCGATGGTGAGCGCTATGGTCGGAACGTCTGCGAGGGAACTGCCCTTGAAGGCGGCGACCATGGCGGGAATGTTGGCGAAGGTGGGGGTCCGAACGCGGAAACGCTCCAATTGCCTCGTTCCGTTCGAACGGACATAGTACAGCACTTCTCCCCGGGGCTGCTCGAGCCTGACCCAGGACTCGCCCTTCGGTGGCATGCCGCGCACGGGCACCGATACCGGGCCTGCGGGCATTGTGGCGACGACACGGTCGAGGATGGCAAAGGACTGCTCGATCTCGCGGATGCGCACGAGGGCACGGGCCATGGAATCGCCTGCCGTCTCGACAACGCTCTTCCATTCGATCTCGCCATAGGCGGCATAGTTACGGCTGCGGACGTCATAGTCGTGACCGCTGGCCCGGAGCATGGGTCCCACTGCCCCGAGGATGTAGGCATCATCGTGGGAGAGCGTGCCGACGCCGTCGAGACGGTGCCTCACGGTGGGCTCGCGGATCATGACATCGGCCAACCTGAGAGTTTCCGCCCGAACGTCACGCATCGCTGCCAGGCAGCGCTTCAAGGTCTCGTCGTCGGGATCGCGGGAGACGCCACCGACGATGGCCGAGCCGAAGATGACGCGGCCGCCTGCGGTCTCCTCGGCCACGTCGACGACGAGCTCACGCGCCCGCCAGGTGGCCATGAAGAGGTTCTCGAAGCCCAGGGCATCGGCCGCAAGGCCCAGCCAGAGGAGGTGGCTCTGCACGCGCTCGAGCTCGCACCAGAAGGTCCTGAGCCAGCGGGCGCGGTCGGGCACGATGGTGGCAAAGAGGCCCTCGACGGACTCGCAGTAGCCCATGCCGTGCATGAAAGAGCAGATGCCGCAGATCCGTTCGGCGACGTGTACGTAGTCGGGGAAATCGCGTTTATCTATGAGGAGTTCAAGTCCGCGGTGGATGTAGCCCACCTGGGGGACGACACCGACCACCTTCTCGTCCTCGAGGACCAGGTCGAAGTGGAGGGGTTCCGGGAGGACGGGGTGCTGGGGCCCGAAGGGTATCGTGGTGGGTCCCGGCGCACGGCGCACGACGGCCGCATGCTCGATGGAAGCGCTCACGGGCGGCCTCCCTCGCTGCTGGGCAGCGTAACCTTGATCCTGCTGAAGGGTCGATCTGCTGCGACATCGTAGACCTTCCCGAGCCAGTCGACGGAGATGCACTGGATCTGGACGCCGAAGAGGTCGCGTAGCTCGTTCTCGTAAAGGTAGGCACCGGGGAAGATAGGCGTAATGCTCGGTACCGAAACCTCCCCGGCTGCGTTGAAGCGGAACACGCGCATTTCATGGCCCAGGCCGAAGGAGTAACTCAGTTCAATTGTGGCATCCGTGGAGATCCCGAGGATCTGGACGATTCTCCATCCCGCTGCGCGCAGGGCGGAGACGCGCCCCAGGAGGCTTGCGACCTCGATGGTCTCGACTATCGTCTCGATGGCCTTGCCATCTATCTGCTCCCTCATGAGGCTTCTCCTTCGGTCACTGTGCCGCGTTTTCCCCGGCCCATCGCCCGGCGACGCTCGGCCAGGAGGCCTGCGGCACGCACGACACCGTCCAGGATGGCCTCTGGCCGTGCCGCGCAGCCAGGGACGAAGACATCCACCGGTATGACCTTTGCGATGCCGCCTTTGACATTGTAGCAGTCCGCGAAGACGCCCCCGGAATAGGCACAGGCCCCGATGGCCACGACCGCGCGGGGTTCGGGCATCTGCTCGTAGATGTTCTTCAGTACTGGTTCGTTCAGGTTGTTGACGCTGCCGGTAACAAGGAGGATGTCAGCCTGCTTCGGGTCGCCGGTGACGATGCAGCCGAAGCGTTCGGCGTCATAGACAGGCGTGAGGCAGGCGAGGACCTCGATGTCGCAGCCGTTGCAGGAGGATGCGTCATAGTGTATCAACCATGGCGACTTTTCAAGCGTGCTCATGGCAGCCCCCTGAGATAGAAGGGAATGAGGTTGCCGACTCCGGCCACCAGTGCGATGGCCCAGCCTGCGGTCAGGGCTGCCTCCCATTTCACGCGGGCTGTGGAATTGTCTATCAGTATTATCAGGAAATAGACCACGGTCGGTCCCAGGAAGGCGGCGAGGGGATTGAAGGAGAAGAAGAGGAACACCAGGCCGTAGAGGTAGACCGATTCGTACCAATGCGCAAGTTCGACCAGGCCCAGCATCGGCCCGCCCATGTCGGCGGTGAGGCCCTTGACGAGCTCCTGGTGGGCGTGGTGCGAGGTCGACAGGTCGAAGGGGGACTTCCTGAGCTTCATGATGAGCGTGAAGGCGAAGCCCACAAGGAGGCCAGGCAGGAGGAGGGCCAGAGGCACTCCGGAACCGGCGATGCCCCAGAAGTCATAGCTCTTGGTCACCCTGAAGAGTCCCACCAGGGTCAGGATGACCATCGGCTCGTAGGCCATCATGACGATGAGTTCCCGGTCGGCGCCGATCTTCCCGTAGGGCGAGCCGGTGGAGTAGGCGGCCAGCACGAGGAAGACGCCTGAGAGCGTGAGCATGAAGATGATGAGGAGGAGGTCCCCGCCGAGGAAGATGAAAAAGCCTGTCAGCACGGCGAAGGCGAGGTGGCTGGCGACCAGCGGGTACTGGAGGGCGTTGACCGGATCGATGCGCCGGGAGAACAGCTTCCGGAGGTCGTAGAAGGGCTGGAGGAGGGGTGGGCCCATGCGGCCCTGCATGCGGGCTGTAACCTTCCTGTCGATGCCCGAAAGAAGGCCGCCCAGGAGGGGGCCGAGGACCAGGTATGCGAGGGCGATCCAGAGATGGCTGTAGTTCATACGATCACCGTCCCGAGCATGATGATGGAAAGGAGCGTCCCGAGGGCTATCCCGATGGGGAGGAGCTTCCCCTCGCCGAAGAGGCCCTCGAGCTGGACGGAGCGCAGCGCGACGGCCTTTTCCGCGCCGGCGGAGCCCTTGAACAGGAGTCCCGGTCCATTGGAGCGTCCAGACATGTAGGCTGTGGACAGGGCCTTCGTGCGGGAACGCGAGACGACCACGAGAAGGGCGGGGAGAAGCACTGTGAGGCTGACCATGGCCAGGGCCAGGGCGACGTTTCCGGCTGCCGGCGCGAAGGGCAGGGCGGCCGTGCGGAGCCAGGGCTCGGCGATCCATGACGAGGCCAGGGGGAAGGCCGCGAAGGAAACTATAGCGATAAAGGCCAGGAGGCCCTCGGCGATGCCTTCGCTGCGGCTTGTGCCTGCCTCCAGGAGGCCCGTGGGGGCAGCTGGATCGGCGGTCCTGATGAGGGTTCCCATCCACTTGGTCCAGAACAGGACGGTAGTGGCAGATCCCCAGGCCAGGCAGGCGAGGATGACCGGATTGATGGGGGAATTGCCCGCGATAAAGGCTTCCATTACGGTCCACTTCGAGATCAACATCCCGAAGGGCGCGACAAACATGCCTGCAATGCCTATGAACATCAGGAGGGCCAGGCGCGGCATCGTCACGATGAGCCCACCCATCTCCTCGATGTCGAGGCTACCCGTACCGAGGCTGGCAGTGCCCACTCCAAGAAAGAGAAGGGCCTTTGCCACAGCGTGGAAGAGGATGAGGAAAAACCCCGCCCACAGGAGTTGCGGCGTGCCTATGCCCGCGCATACCACAATGAGGCCGAGGTTGGAGACGGTCGACAGTGCGAGCACCCGCTTCGAATTCCGCTGTGCGACAGCCATGAAGGCGCAGAGGAGGAAGGTCAGTATTCCCACGAGGGCGACGAGGTCACCCGTAAGCCTGCCTGCGAGGGCGGGCGAGAGCCTGAGGAGGAGGAAGACACCTGCCTTTACCATCGTTGAGGAGTGGAGGAGGGCCGACACAGGCGTAGGCGCAACCATGGCTCCGAGGAGCCATGGCGTGAAGGGGAGCTGGGCCGACTTCACGAGGCCTGCCAGTGCGATGCAGGCCACTGGAATCGCCGCAACCCCGGCTCCAAGTCCACCCAAGGCAGACAGCTCAAGGGTGCCGGCCGTGGAGGCCAGAAGGAGGTTTCCGATTGCAAAGGCTATGCCACCCACAAGGTTTAAGGAGAGGGCCAGGAAGGCAGACTTTTCCGAAACCTTGTCCTTCGAGTACCCGATCAGGACAAAGCTTGCCCAGGTCGTGATTTCCCAGAATAGAAGCATGAGCCGGAGGTCGTTGGCCAGCACGAGGCCGTACATGGCCCCGAGGAAGATCATGAACACCGCAGTGAACATGCTGCGCCTGTCCGGAGTTCTACTGTGCTCCTCGTGGAACCTGCGCATGTATCCGAGGGAGTACAGGACGATGAGTCCCCCGACGATGCCGATCACAAGGACCATGAGGACGGCGAGGCCGTCGACAGTCCAGCTCGTGGCTACCTCGACCTTCGAGGTGATGCCCTCGCCGGCGATGGTGATTGCTCCCTGCACGAGGGCCAGGACGAGGGGCAAAAGGCGCCTCGACCTGACAGCGGCAATCACGAAATAGACTACGAGGAGGAGCTCCACGGCAAGGATAAGGTATTCCTGGAAGGGCAATTCGAAGGAACCGACGGGGAGGAAGCCCGATCCAGGACCTACCGCAAAGGCGATCGCGAGACCAGCCTGCAGAAGAACCGACCCGACCACGAGGGCAGAGGCCAGCAATCCAGGTTTGGGAATCAAAAGCAGCAATCCAAGAAGAAACGGTGCGAAAATGAGCAGCTGAATCATGCGGCCCCCCTCAAGGTGGTACGCTGATAGCCTGTCTTTTGTCAATAAAAAAAGAACGATTAGGGCGGGTTCACGCGCCAGAAATGGATGTTCAGCCCGCGGAAACCGGCTCGGCACTGGCCGCTGCGAGGAGGGCGTAGAACTCCTCCTCCACGACAGTTTCCTTTTCAAGGAGGGTTGCGGTCAGGGCTTCCAGTGAGGGTCGACGCGCTTCCAGCATGCCCAGGACATGCTTGTAGCGGGCTGCTATGACGCGGGCGATTTCCTCGTCGATATAGCGCTGCGTCTCCTCGCTGTATTCCCGGGTGAGGAAGGCTTCCTGAGGCTGTCCGCTCATGCTCCCAGCGCGTTTGGTCAGGGCCATGTTCTTGAAGCGTTCGGACATGCCGAAGTCGGTAATCATGCGGCGGGCGATATCGGTGGCGCGTACGAGGTCGTTGGCCGCCCCAGTCGAGACCTTCCCGAAGCGAATCTCCTCCGCCGCCCTGCCTCCGAGTAGCACATCGATCTGCCCCAGAAGCTCTTCGCTCGTGATGATATAGCGGTCCTCGATCGGCAACTGAAGGGTGTAGCCTAGGGCGCCGAAGCCGCGGGGAACTATGGAAATCTTGCGCACGGGGTCGGCGCCGGGGGTGGCAGCCGCGGCGATGGCGTGGCCGGACTCGTGGCAGGCTATCGTCTCCCGTTCGGAGGCCTTCATGACGTGGCTCTTCTTCTCGAGGCCAGCCACGACCTTTTCGATGGCGGCGTCGAAGTCGCCCTGCTGGACCTTCTTCCGGCCCTTCCTGACAGCGTGGAGTGCCGCCTCGTTGACAATGTTGGCCAGGTCCGCGCCCGAAAAGCCCGGTGTGCCCCTGGCGACCTTGGAGAGTTCAAGGCTGCCTTCAAGCTTGACCTGCTTGGCATGGATCTTGAGGATGGCTTCGCGTCCGACCAGGTCTGGCCTGTCCACAAGGACCTGCCGGTCAAAACGTCCCGGCCTGAGGAGGGCGGGATCCAGGACGTCGGGTCGGTTGGTCGCTGCAAGGATGATCAGGCCGCTCGTCGCATCAAAGCCATCCATCTCGACGAGGAGCTGGTTGAGGGTCTGCTCGCGTTCGTCGTTGCCGCCCATCATCCCTGCGTTTCTCGATTTGCCAATGGCGTCGAGCTCGTCGATGAACACGATGCAGGGGGCCTTCTCGCGGGCTTGCTTGAAGAGGTCCCGCACCCTCGCGGCCCCGACGCCGACAAACATCTCCACGAAATCGGCGCCGCTCATCCGGAAGAAAGCGACTCCCGCCTCTCCGGCCACCGCCCGTGCCAGGAGGGTCTTGCCCGTTCCGGGGGGACCGACCAGGAGAACCCCCTTAGGTATCTTTCCGCCGATATCCGTGTATTTCTTGGGGTTTTTCAGGAAATCCACAACCTCGACCAGTTCTTCCTTGGCCTCGTCGACGCCAGCGACGTCGGCAAAGCGCGTGGCAATGTCTCCCTCGGCGACGATCAGGGCCTTGTTCTGTCCGAAGGCTAGTACATTGGAATTGGAGGAACCCATGCGCTTCATCAGGAGGTTCCAGATGAAGAACATGAAGACGAGGGGGAGGACCCAGGTGACGATGAATCCCACCACGCCTCCCGAATCGCGGGGAGCTGACTGGTAGGAAACGGATTTTTCCTCGAGGAGGGGCACAAACTGGGGGTCGTCCACAGGCACGGTGCGGACAGAGGGAATGGCAGTCGCTGGGTTGAAGAGGGAAAAGGGCTTCCTGGACGTATCGGCCGAACTGGACCTGCCTGAGTTCAGGTAGCCGACAATGAAGTTTTGTCCGATCTCCACTCGGGTTATGTCCCCCGCCCGGATCTTCGCCTTGAAGGCAGAGTATGGAATCACCGAGGTATCCGAGCCCACCACGAGCATGTTGAAGAGCACGAGGCCAACAAGGATGGCAAAGACATAGCCAATGGAAAGGCGGAAAGGCCCTCCGGGAAGTCGGGAGAACAGAGACCCGGGGCCTGCTGTCTGCCCCGGCCTGGCGCTGCCGGTCTTCCTGGTATCTTTGGTCTTTGTCCAAGGACTCTTCTTGCCTGCCATTGAATCTCCCTTTTCGGGTACTAATATCGTCCTTTCATCGATAGAAGTCCATGTGGGTCCTTCGCTTGACCCAGAGGGCTACATTTCCGTATATTCAGCGCGCTTCGGTGAAGCCAACAGACAATCAAGCAAGTCCCAGAAGGAGTGCAGATGAAACTCAAGCCACTAGGTGACCGTGTCCTAGTCAAGATCCAGATGAGCGAGGCCAAGACCGCCGGCGGGATCATCATCCCCCAGACCGCGCAGGAAAAAATGCAGGAAGGCGTGGTAATCGCGGTGGGCACCGATGCCGACGTGATCAAGGTCAAGGAAGGCGACAAGGTCATGTACGACAAGTATGCCGGTACCCAGGTCAAGATCGATGGAGTCGAGCACCTCATCGTCAAGATGCAGGATATCCTCGCCGTAATCGAGTAGGAAATCCCTCCAG
>CAIJMU010000127.1 GCA_903821875.1 uncultured Spirochaetota bacterium | reverse complement strand
CTTTGTATCTCTAGCAGGGACAGGAAGTCCTGTCCCCTCGTGCCTGCGGCACTCGACTCACCATAAACCAAGAGCGCTCCCGTAGGAGCGCTCTTGAATTACTAGCAGGGACAGGACTCGAACCTGTGACCTCCGGGTTATGAGCCCGACGAGCTGCCAACTGCTCTACCCTGCGACGTGATGGGGCAACAGTATAGGAACACAGGCGTTTAGTCAATGGGAGCAGGTGCATCCGGGAAAGGGCTTTTCAGGTTCGCCCCATCACAGGAAGGGGACGAGGGGCATGAGGAGCACAAGCAGCACGGAGAGGAGGAGGGCTGGGAGGAAATCTCCGGTCTTGAGCTTTTTCAGGTCCAGGAGGTTGATCCCTATCATGATGACGAGGGCGCCGCCGACGCCGGTCAGTTCGGCGAGCATGCGGTCGTCCACCCAGGGTTTTACCCATACCGAGATGATGGTGAGGAGTCCCTGGTAGATAAGGACGCTGAGGGCTGAGAAGGCAACGCCGACGCCCATGGCGCTTGCGAAGAGGATGGAAATAAAGCCGTCGAGGACGCTCTTGGTGAGGATGAGGGAGTAGTCGCCCTCGGTTCCTGCCTTGAAGGAGCCGACGATGGCCATTGCGCCGGAGCAGAAGAGCACTGAGGCAGAGAGGAAGCCGAAGGCAAAGCTGGAATCCTCGCCTCCCTTGGTAAAACGGCGCTTGAGGAGCTCGCCAAGCTTGAGAATCGCGCCTTCGATATCGAGGAGGGTGCCGATGAGACCTCCTCCGATAAGGGCGATGGCGAAGGCCAGGATATGGGTAGTCTTGAGGGCCATCTGGATGCCGATGGTGAGGGAGACGATTCCCGCTGCAGTGAAGATGGCTAGTTCGTAGCGCTTCGACAGGCCTTTTCGCAATAGCAAGCCGATCAGGGAACCGACGATGATGGCGACTGCGTTGATGATCGTGGCAAGCACGGGATGCTCCTCGGGGTCCGACTCAAGGCGGTTCCGCTTCGAGGCTTGACCGCTGGAAAACGAGTATAGCATAATCACAAGGATGTTCGGCGAGTCCGGACACGGTTCACCACGGAGTTCCCACCATGACGAAAGCCCCATTCCCTCGCCTGTGTGCCTTGGCATTTTTCGCCTCTGCATCTTTCTTGCTCGGCTCCTGCGCCTCTGCGCCCGTCGTGATCCCGGCGGATCTCAGCTCAGATGCCCTGGTCCAACGGGGGCAGGAAGCTGCAGACGCCTCCAACTGGGAGCTGGCGGTCCGCTATTACCAGGCACTCGCCGCAAACTGGGGGAGTGATCCTGCCAAGCTCCTGGTCTCCGAGTATGAGATCGCTTTCATCCGTTACAAGCAGGGCAATTCCGAGGAGGCCCGGAAGGGCTTCGTGGCTGTGCTTGCCCGCTACCAGGCCCCCGATGCCGCGTCGCTCCCGCCTCGCTACAAGGTCCTCGCGGGCAAGATCCTCGCGAGCCTGAAGTAGGAGGCTCATGATGGGCATGGAGGCGACGAAGGTAATCGGCATCTGTGGCGGCTCCGGCTCCGGCAAGACGACGATCGTCCGGAAGATTTCGGAGCTGGTGTCCGACTTTGTTTTCATACCACAGGACAACTATTATAAATCTGCAGGACACATCTCGAATTCCAACATCACCGCCTTCAACTTCGACCACCCCGACGCCTTCGACAATGCCTTGCTCATCGAGCACCTCGACCTCCTCAGGGAGGGCAAGCCGATAGATATGCCCATGTATGACTTCGTGTTTCACAAGCGGCGCGAGGAAACCATCCACGTCGAACCCCGCAAGCTCGTGATCTTTGAAGGGATCATGATTTTCACGAACCGGGAGGTCCGCGAGCGCATCGATCTCAAGATCTTCGTCGACACGCCTGATGACATCCGCTTCATCCGGAGGCTCACCCGCGATATCAAAGAACGTGGACGGACCCTGGATTCTGTCATCGAGCAGTACCTCACTGTCGTGCGACCCGGCCACTACGAGTTCACCGAACCCACCAAGCAGTATGCTGACATGATCATTCCCGAGGGGGGGCAGAACGACAACGCGCTGACTGTCCTGGTCACCTTCATCAACTCCATCCTGGGGGCGAAAAGCTGAGCCTGTGGCCGCGAACCGCTTCTCAGGAGGAGGGCTCGCGATGCCGATACTGAAAAGAGGCGGCTCTGGGCTGCAAACAAAGCCGGTGGAGACCCCAGGACCATGACATACCGGAACGCGAAGGCCTTCATTGATTTCGGCGGCACGGTCGCTGCTGCCGTCGCCTTCCTCGTAGTACCCATTATCGCGTTTACTGGCGGCCTCTCGCCCTGGTGGACCATCTTCCTCTCCGCCTTCCTTTTCATCGGGCTCTACCTCGTGCGCGATCTCCTTGTCGGACGCATCGAAGGTGCCGTCCGGCGGACGAGGTTCAGCAAGCCCGAGACCAGGGTCATCCTCGACTTCGCCGCGCGCATCGGCCAGTCCTTCACGATCCTCGACCTCGTCGATGCCATCAGGGAAAATCTCGAAAAGGCAGCCGACATAGGCGCCATCCTCGTCCGATCCAACACCTGGGAGATCATCTACCAGAGCCCTACGGCAGCTGCGACCGATGCAGGGATCCTCGACACCCTGCAGCGGAACTTCCGCGAGTGGTCCGAGGGCTTCTGTTTCTTGAAGGAAGACTTCTCCATCAGCAACGTGCATGTCGGAGCCAGGGGCTTTTTCGTGTATTCGAAGGGCTTTCACCTTTTTTTCCTGACCCGTCTTTGCGGCCTGATCGAGCTCGAGGCCTTCCGTACGCTCTATGGAGAACTCCGCATTTATTTCGACCGGGTCATAACCATCTCGGACCTCTTCGAGGTCGCGTCGCTGTCCAGGGAGTGGACCCTCATCGCCGAGACCCAACGTTCCTTCCTGCCGAAGACGCTTCCCTCGCTCGACCGGATCGATATCGCGGTGTCGTACCGGCCCCTTGTGAATGTTTCGGGGGATTATTACGATGTCATTGCCATCGACCCTTCCCGGACACTTTTCGTGGTCGGCGACGTCTCCGGCAAGGGACTCGCAGCGGCCCTGATCATGGGCATCATCGTGAACACGATCCGCATCGCAGGGGACAAGTCTGACCTCGTCGCACTCCTCCGTGGAGTGGACCGGGCAATCCGCGACATGGGCTTTGACGACAAGTACACGGTCATCTTCCTCGGACTCGCCGACACGGAAAAGCGGAGCCTGCGCTACATCAACGCGGCCATGGCCGAACCGATCGTCATAACACAGACGGCCCTCGGGCCGAAGCTCCGCAGGCTCGAGCCCACCATGGGGCTTGTCGGCCTTGTGCCCCTCGAGGACAGGATTGCCGTCGAGGAGATCCAGCTTCGCTCGGACGAGCTCATTCTCCTGGCATCGGACGGCGTGACGGAGGTAGTCAATTCCTCGGGTGAAAGGCTCGGCGAGACGGAACTTTTCACGCGTTCCTTGCTCCAGTATTCGCGGCAGTCGGCCGAGGACTTCGTCGGTTCCATCACTGGCCTCATCTACGATTTTGTCGGGGACCTCGGGCTCAAGGATGACGTGACGATCCTTGCTGCCAAGGCAGGCCGGCTGTGGGACTGACCCTCCTTTCCTTCATTGCCGCCGCACTCCTCCTTTTCCTTTCATTTGCTGCATCAAGGATCTCGAAGGGGAGGCAGTCGGGCTGGCTTGTCGTGGCGATGGACCTCTTCTTTGCTGTCTTCGCCCTGACTCACGGGCTAGTCGACCTCATCTCGGGCATCGGGGAGAGCACTCCTGGCCTTGCGCTGTCGAGGATCGCCTCGGCGAGCCTCGGACTTGCCCTCTGTTCGTTCATCGTCTTCTCCCTGTCCTTCCCCGGCTGGCAGGGGATCCAGGCGAAGATCGTGGCCGCTATCATCGCTATTAGTGGTATCGTGCTTGCAGCCTGGATCATCGGCACTGACCACTACATCGCACTCATCTTCGGCGTGCCCGAAGGCGTGATCCGCTTCGCCGGCGACGGCTATGACCTGGCTTCCGATCTCCTGGCTGGCATAGCCCTGGCCGCCGCAGCGTTCCTTCTCTTCCGGGGCTTCCTTGCAAAGGATCGCATCGAATCGCAGCGGGCCTTGATAGTGGCAATTGCTGCTATCTTCGGCCTGGCCGGGCTCTGGGTGCTGGGCCGTGCCGGCAGCGGCATCCATGGCGCCTCGGGCGGGATGCAGGTCCTGTGGTCCTTCCACCTCCTTGCGCTGCCGGCCCTCGTGATGGCAGGCGCGGCGAGCTATGCGATAGGAATAGTACGTATCTTCGACTGGGGGATCTTCGTCCGGCGGCTCCTGTCCTGGACCATCCTGGCACTCCTGTACGGACTGCCCCTCGGCGCGGTCACCGCGGCCCTCGTTTTCACCGGCAGGCTGTCCTTCACGATCCCCCTCGTCGGCGCGCCTCTCGCATTCCTGGTTGCCCGGCAGCTCGCCCGTGGCTTCGCCACCAGGCGCCTCAAGCACATCATGGAGCAGGAGTACCGGGAGGGCCTCGAGTCCGGGCTCTCCCACATCGACCTCTCGGCCGGCCGTGACGCGGTCCTCGCCGAGACCCACAGGCTTCTCGGATCTGCCTTCGACTTCACAGAGTTCGCCGTCATGATCGAGGATGGGAAGGGAGCATTCCGGTCGATCTACGCTTCTACAGGCAGGTCGGCCGTGGTCGAGAAGGGCTCGAAGATGCTCGAGTTCATCGAGACCATGGACGTTACGGTCCTTCTCAAATCGGAGGTGATGGGAGATCCGCGCTGGGCGGAGATCCGCCCGGCGCTCAAGGGCTTCCTGGACCTGTTCCGGGGCGAGGCCATCGTCTTTGCCCGTGAGGGACGCCGCATCATCGGCGCCTTCGTGATGGGTTCGCGGAGGTCGGGAGCAGATTATACCGACTATGACTATGAGTCATTCCGTTCGATCTACGGCAAGCTCTTCGTGATCGCGTATTACCTGAAGAACGTAGCCCGGGAGTCGCTCGTCCGCACCGTCTCGCGCGAGCTCGCGCTCTCCGACCAGGTCATCCGCTTCGCCCTCGACAAGATCGACCGTATCGACGCGCCGGGCATCGATACAGCCTGGGCGACACTGTCCACGCACACCCTCGGCGGTGACTTCGTGGATTTCGTCCGCATTTCGAAGACCCGCTGGTTCTTCGTGCTCGGCGACATCTCCGGCAAGGGGCTGTCGGCCGCGATGAACATGCTGATCCTGAAATCGATGATCAGGACTTTCCTGCGTGTAGAGAAGGAGTTTCCGGCCCTCGTGCAGCGCGTCAACGCCTTCATAAAGGAGAACATGCCGAAGGGAACCTTCTTTGCGGGCATCTTTGGCTACTTCGATGTGGAGCGGAAGGCTTTTTATTTCATCAACTGCGGCATCCCGACCCTCCTGTTGTATTCGCCGGGCTTCGATGCCTTCATAGACGTGCAGGGCGAAGGCAGGATCCTCGGCTTCGTACGCGATGTATCGCCCTTCCTGAAGCCCAGGAAGATCTCCTTGCCGCCGGGTTCGGTGCTCGTGTCCTGCACGGACGGTGTCACCGAGTCGGAGAACCTCCGCGCAGACCGCTTCGGCAAGGAGCGCCTTATCCGCTCGGTGCGCGAGCGGCTCGCGTCGGATGCACGGACGATCACAGACGGTGTTGTCGAGGACCTCCTGGACTTCACCGCAGGGAGGCAGGAGGATGACATAAGCCTCCTCGTAATGAAATTCAGGCAGTCAAGGAGCGTAACATGACACAATTGGACATTTCTGAGCGACAGGAAGGCGGGATCCTTGTCCTATCGGTCGCCGGGCCGATCAACAGCTATACCTTCTCGGAGTTCCAGGAGAAGCTAGACCGGGCGACTGCGAAGGGTTCCGTGGTCATCGAGATGGAGAAGGTCACAACACTTTCCTCCGCTGGCATCGGCGTGATCATGGCGGCTCTCGACGATGCTGAAACCGGGGGGAAGGGCCTTTCGATCCTGCGTCCCTCGGAGATCGCCAGGCTTGCCTTCGAGTCGACTGGCTTCATCGAGCGCTTTCCCGTCATCTCGAGCCTCAAGGACCTGGCCTGAGCGACCTGCCTTCCATTCCAGACCCCCCAGCCAAGGCTGGGCCCGCCTATTCGCTCGCGAGAGGGGGGATGGACCGGACAATGACGCCGGTCTTCTCCGGTACCTTGTCGCGTCGTCGTTCGGCGGAGGCAACGATCAGGCTCATCGTGGAGAAATCGGGAGTTTTCGCCTTCGAGCGCTTCCTTGACCGGATCGATTTCGTGCTGCCCTCGGAGCGGTTGCGCCTGAAACTCGCAGCCTGTGAGATCTATGACAACCTTCTCCGGCACGCGGTTCCCCTCGTGGATGGCACGGCGGTGATCAGGGTGTCCCGTAGAAATGGTACCCTCTATGTAGGCTTTCACTTCAAGTCGCCCTCCTTTGCCGCCTATTCCCTGCGCACCGGCGACCACGATCCGGTCTTCGACCGCACATCGCGCCGCTGGCACGGAATGGGTCTCCGCATGGTGAGGAAGCTCTCGACTTCGCTGGTGTTCAGGGCGGGCGAACTCTGCGACAGGGTATTCATCAGGTTCTGAAAGGCGCAGTGACCTTTGCCGGCGGCGCAGTGTCCTGCGCCGGCGGCTCAGTGTCCTTCGCCGGCGGCCATCTTTACGCCGTGGTCGAGGAGGGGCGCCAGCCAGCGTGCGCAGCTTGTTGCCGCCCTCACGCTGCCGGGGAAGTTCACGATGTACTGCCTGCCCCTCATGCCGGCCTCGCCGCGCGAGAAGACCGCGTGCGGGGTTTCTTCGAGGGATTTCATGCGCAGGTAGTCGGCGATGCCGGGCATGGCGCGGTCGAACCAGGCCCGTGTCGCCTCGGGTGTGACATCGCGCGGCGCGGGGCCGGTTCCGCCTGTGGTGATGATCCAGTCAGCGTCTGAGTGCCGATTAAAGGCATTGGTTATTTCGCCCAACTCGTCCGGGACAAGGTCGCGTTCGACACGGCAGTCGGGCAGGAGTTCGAGGAGGATCTCCTCGATGGCGGGACCCGCGCGGTCCTCGTAGACTCCCCCTGAGGCCCTATCCGAAACGGTAATGACCGCGATCCGCACGGCTGACCTCCCCGCCCTTGACGACGCGGGCGAAGATGCCCTTTTTCGGCATCACGCAGTCGCCTACGAGGGTACGGATCTCGCAGGCGGCATGGCATTCCTTTCCGATCTTCGATACCTCAAGGAGGATGTCCCCGATCTCGAGTCTTGTGCCCAGGGGGAGCTCATGGAGGACGATGCCCCTGGTCGTGATGTTCTCCGCAAAGTCACCTGGGGCGAGGTGGGACAGGCCAGCCTTGCCGCGCACGAGGCTTGCTCCCTCGGGGGTGGAGACGGTGCGGGCATTGGTGGCAGCCAACCTCTCGTTTGCCTCGTCGATCTCCTCGATCGCAAGGAGCGATACCTGCCTGTTCTCGATGATGCCCGCGTGGGCGTCGCCTTCCATGCCCTGGGCCTCTGCAAAGCGTGCCCGTTCCACCGGCTTCTTCCGCGTCCCGGTCTTCTGGGATACGTTGAGCGACACTATCTCGAAATCCCCTTCGCTGTTCATTCGACCGCCTCCTTGGTCTTTTCGACGAGCACGATATCGGAGATCCTCATGGTCTTGTCGACGGCCTTGCACATGTCCCAGATGGCCAGGGCGGCCACGGAGACTGCGGTGAGGGCTTCCATCTCGATGCCGGTCTTGTCGGTGCATACCGAGGTGGCTTCAATGGCGATGCCGTCGTCCTCGACTGAAAGGGAGACCTCCACGTGCTCGATCTCGACGTTGTGGCAGAGGGGTATGAGTTCAGCTGTGCGCTTGGCAGCCATGATGCCCGCGATACGGGCCACCGCTAGCACGTCGCCCTTGGCAATGCCGTTCTCGCGAACCAAGGCGATGGTCGAAGGCGAGAGGGCGATGCGCCCACGTGCCAGGGCCCTCCGCCGCATCTTCGGCTTGGCAGAGACATCGACCATCCGGGCTTTCCCGCTTCCATCGACGTGGGTCAGTCTAGTTGCACTCATCTTCAACCACCTATCTGTCCTACCTCGAGGTCGTCGCAGGTATGCCCCCGCGCCGGCTTGAGTCGGGCTGCCTTTCTGATGCTGCCTTCGATGTCGGAGAAGTCCACGGGCACCTCGATGTTTCCGTGCAGGCAGGGCCTGAGACTGCCATTGGCCAGGAGCCTGAGCCGATCGCAAACGCCGCAAGGCGGGGGTCTGTCGTATTCGCCGCCGTCCATTTTCTCGTCGCGGAGGGAGTAGCGCGCGATGAACTGGAAGGACGCGCCGACACTATCTGCATATTCCCGAAGCTCCTGGTGTTCCTTCTCGGTCGAGTCCTCCATGGCCACTACGTTGAGCTTGACGGGAAGGCTTGCTGCGAGGGCTGCGTCGATGCCTGCAAGGGCATCCCTTAGGCGGCCGCCCCGTGTCAGCATCGCATATCGCGCCTCGTCGAGGGTATCTAGGGACACGTTGACCGAATCGAGTCCGGCGGCCTTGAGCTCCGCTGCCAGGGGCGGGAGGAGGGTGCCGTTCGTCGTCATGGCTATGACACGGACTTCGGGGATGGCGCGGAGGAGGCCCACAAGGTCGCTTATGCCCTTTCTCACCAGGGGTTCGCCCCCCGTCAGGCGGATCTTCCCGAAGCCCAGGCGGGCTGCGGCCCGGGCCACGGCGGCTATCTGCTCATAACTAAGAATATCCTCATGCCTGAGCAGTTTTACGCCCTCTGCGGGCATGCAGTAGACGCAGCGGAGGTTGCAGCGGTCGGTGACCGAGATCCGGAGATATTGAAGCTCACGTCCATAGGAGTCCAACACTGACATAGCCTCCTTCCGGCACGCGCTCGACGCCGATCTCCAGGCGCGCGAGGCCCTCGGCACTTGCGAGAACACTGAGCATCGAGGAGCCGTGGTAGCGAAGGGGCAGGGCTACGCTGCGGCCCTCCCGCGTTTCGATGGCCACGGGCAGGTACTCGACACGGTCGGCACCACGCCGCGAGAGCTCTATGCCAAGGGGTAGACTGAGGATCGGAGCTGACCAGGGAACACCCATGCGGGCTGCCAGGTAGGGCGTGATCAGTACCTCGAAATTGACGAAGGTCGACAGGGGGTTGCCCGGCAAGCCGAAGACTGCGCGGTTGCCGCGCCTGCCGAACCAGGTGGGTTTGCCGGGCCGCATCGCTATCCTGTGGAATACGCGCGTAACTCCAAGCGAGGCCAGGACGCGGGGAACGTGGTCGAAGTCGCCCATCGACACGCCGCCTGAAACAAGGAGGACGTCGCATTCGGTGAGGGCCTTGTCGAAGGCCGCGGCGAGGGCTTCCTCGTCGTCCCGGATGATGCCGTAGAAACGGGGGAGGGCTCCGGCGGCGGCTGCCTGGGCCAGAAGCTGGGGGCCGTTGGAGTCGTAGATCGCCGCTGGTCCGAGGGCCTCGCCCTGGGCGGCGAGCTCATCCCCCGTGGAAATAATGCCTACAATTGCTTGCTTTGCGACTCTGACGGTAGCGAAGCCCGAGGAGGCCAGAAGTCCGATTCCAGCCGGAGTGAGCCTGCCGGGATGGATGAGGAGGGCGCCCTTGCACAGGTTTTCGCCACGCCTGATGAGGTTGTCGCCGCGTTCGGCTTCGGTAAAGCGGACGAGTTCCTCGCCGGCCATCTGGGTGAATTCCACCCGCTGCACGAAGGTAGTGCCCTCGGGGACGGGGGCACCGGTCATCACGCGGACTGCCTCGCCGGGGCCGGGTCTGCGAGGCGCGGGCGCGCCAGCTGCGATCGTCCCAATTACGCGCCAGGGTCCGGGGAGTTCCTGGCCAGGGGCTCCCGTTGCAACGGCGAAACCGTCCATGGCGGACTTGTCAAAGGGCGGCTGGTCGATGGTCGAATACTGCGCTTCGGGCATCCAGCGACCGAGGGCCTCGGACAGAGGCAGGCTCTCCAGCGCGGTCAGGCCACCGGCCGCTTCGAAGGCGGAGCGCGCAACACTGAGAACCAGCTCGAGAGCCTCGTCAGGGTGGAGGAGATCGTCAGTATTCATGGCATTCTATCCGCATCCGTGATCCTTCCCTTTTCGAGTACGAGGGTCCGGGTGGCGAAGTCGCGCGCGAAGCCCGGATCGTGCGTGGAGAAGATGATGGTTGAGCCCTTTTCTGCCTCGCTTTCCAGTGCGCGGCGAATCAGGCGGGCCGATTCGGCGTCGGCGCTCGCAGTGGGCTCGTCGAGGAGGAGGACATCTGCGCCGGTGGCAAGGGCCCGGGCAAGGGCGACGCGCTGGGCCTCGCCCCCGGACAATGCGCGGTATCGGCGCGGCCCGAAGCCCTCGAGGCCGAGGAGGGCCAGGAGTTCGGTGGTTCGTGCCGCCACCGCTTTCCTGGACATCCCCCGGGCCCGCGCTCCGAAGCGCAGGTTGTACGACACCGTCCCCGCGAGGAGCCAGGGGTGCTGGTGGAGGTAGACCCGGCGGTCGCCGCGTGCGCGCTCGGAGGCTGGGGTACCGAGGAAGCGCAGTTCGCCGCCTGTCGGCACGATGAGGCCATCGAGGAGTTTCAAGAGGGTTGTCTTGCCCGAGCCATTGGAGCCACGGAGGGCGAGCCTCTCTCCCTCCACGATCGTCAGGGAGGGAATGGCGAGATCGAGGATCACGTTGCGTCGGCCGTGGGAGAATTCGAGGCCACTGAGACAGAAGAGGGGCTCAGCGCTCATGGGGCCTCAGGCTGTGGACCACAAAATTCACTGCGAGGGCGATGACCAGGAGGGCAACGCCCAGGGAGATGGCGCGCTCGAACTCGCCCTTGGACGCGTCGAGGGCGATGGCCGTAGTCATCGTCCGGGTAGAAAAGCGGATGTTGCCGCCGAGCATCATGGCGACACCGACCTCGCCGGTGACGCGCCCGAAGGCGGCTACGACAGCTCCGGCAAGGACGGGGGCTCCTTCCCTCAGTATTGCGATGGTTTTTCCGAAGCCCCGCCCCCCGAGGGTGGCGAGGGTCTCGCGGAAGCGCGGGTCGAAGCGGGCGAGCCCCGACCACACGAGGCTGGCTACAATGGGAAAGGCCAGGAGGGACTGTCCGAGGACCACCCCCCACTGCGTGAAGAGCCAGCCCAGCTCCCCCAGCGGCCCGGAGCGGGAGATGAGGCTGTAGACGAGGAGGCCGACGACCACCGTGGGAAGGGCTGTGAGGGCACCCACCACAGTAGCGGCGAGGCGCCGCGGCCGGTCGTCCTTTTCGGCCATCCACATCCCCAGGGCGATGCCGGGAAGGAGGGAAAAGACCGTGGAGAAAAGCGAGAAGCGCAGGCTCCTCGCGATGATCTCCCAGGTCTCGGCATCCCCTGAGAACAAAAGGACGAAGGCCTCTTTCACCGGCCTATCGTCCTAGTTGAACAGATAGAAGCACTGCTCTCCGCCGATCTTGTAGGCGGTAATGAGGGCCTGTCCCTTGGGACTGGTCATCCAGTCGGTGAGGGCCTTGGCGCCATCGACGTTGGACTTGGGCCACTTGGCCGGGTTGACGGTGATGATGCCGTAGGGATTGAAGAGGAGCTTGTCCCCGGCCGAAAGGACCTTGAGTTTTGTCTTGTCCTTCATCGCCAGCCAGGTTGCGCGATCCGCCAGCGTGTAGCCACCGACCTGGTCGGCCATCATGATGGCCTGCGACATGCCCTGGCCGATCTCACGGTACCAGGCGAGTCCCTTGGGCGCGAGGCCCGCAGCCTTCCACAGGTCTTTTTCCTTGACGTCAGTGCCGGATGCGTCGCCACGCGATACGAAGACGGCGCCGGTCCTGAAGAGGTGGGCGAAGGCATCGACGGCCGAGGTGGAGTAGGCGAGGCCTGCGGGGTCAGTTGCTGGACCGACGACGATGAAGTCGTTGTACATCACGTCGCGGCGGTCGATGCCAAAGCCTGCGGCCATGAAGGTGTCCTCGAGAGCCCGGGCGTGGACGAGGACGACATCGGCGTCGCCCTTTTCCCCGAGCTTGAGGGAGGCCCCGGTGCCGACGGCGACGACGGAAACCTTGTAGCCGCTTTCCTTCTCGAAGGCGGGAAGGATGGCCGCGAGGAGTCCGGACTGCTCGGTACTCGTCGTCGTGGCGAGCCTCAGTGCGGGATTCTTGGGTGCCGGAGTCTGCGAAAAGGCAGCGGTGAGGACGAGGAGGGAGAGAATGGTTGCGATAGCGCGTTTCATGCGCGATCTCCTTTCCGTACCGGTCGGGCGACCGGCTTGAATGGGAGGCCAGGCCGTTTCCCGCCTGACCCTTGGCGGCAACGCCAACGGCGCAACCGCCTCGATCGTCGGCCATTGCGCTGACTTGCGCGGCAGTACCGGACGATTCGGAGCGCGACCAACCTACACCGGGTGTGGCGGGCGGTCAAGCCAGGAGATTCAGCCAATTTTGAGGATGCAAAGGATGTGCGGAACATGCGCCCGGTGGCGGGGGTTCAGGCCCGCGCGAGCTTCACGACCTCCTGCGCCTCTTCGATGCCCTTGAGTTCCGCCGAAAAGCCCTCGGCGGACCAGTGCCTGCCTTCGAGGGTACCTGCCGCTGCCGCTTCCTCGTGAAGGCGGCGCGAGACCATGATGTCGCGCCCGTCGGAAAGGCCCTGGATGCGGGCCGCGATGTTGACCGTTGTGCCGAAGTAGTCGATGCGGTCGTTCAGGTTGACCGCGATGCAGGGCCCGGCGTGGACACCGATCTTGATGATGACCTCGTCCCCTGTGCCCTTGTCATTATTATAACGATCGAAGGCGTCGATCATGTCGGAGGCTGCGGCTAACGCGTCAAGGGGGCGGTGGAAGGCGGCCATGACTGCGTCGCCGATGGTCTTGATCATCGCCCCGTCGCGGGCTCCCACGAGTCCGTCCATGATGCCGAAATGCTCCTTCACGATGCGGAAGGCTGCAGCGTCCCCGAGCCGCTCGTACATCGCCGTGGAACCCTTGATGTCGGTGAAGAGGATGGCGAGGTTCCTGATCTCGAAGCTCTCCTGAGGGCCGAGGGCCTGGTCGGAGAAGAAGTTGCGGAACTCCCGGAGCGTGGAGACCAGGGCAGCGTCAGGCCAGTCGGGCGTGCGAAGACGGGAAAAGCGGATTTCGCGGGCGAAGGGCGCATCGTTCTGCATGAGGAGCCTGAGCCGGCCTGCGGGTTGCCGGCTCAGCGTGAGGGGTGGAAGCTTCTGGCCGAGCTTCCAGAGGAAGCGCCCCGACTGACTGGCCGGCTTGCCGGCCTTCTCGTCAGAGGCCCTGGTCTGGACCTCGAGATTGAGGGCATTGCGATGATCGTGGTCGACGGCCAGGTAGTAGCCAGGCGAGAGTTCGCGCTCGATAAAGCGCTTGTCGCCCGGTTCCAGGGCAAAGACGATGGTCCCCTCGAATTCCATGCCGGCAAGGGCCTCGAGAAAGGGATCGGGCTCCCCGAGGTCGGCGACGGCTGGCGCGGCACGAAAGGCCAGGTGCAGGTTCTGGTCGAAGCTGGCATCATAGTCGGCTGCGCAGGCGGGGCAGTGGCTCGACTGCCGGATCTCCGACAGGCCGGCTGCTGACTGGTTCGATCCCCTGCAATGCGGACAGTGTACCTGCCAGGAAAGGTCAAAGACGCCCTCGTGCGTGAGCATGAGGAAGGCGCGGAGGGTACGCAGGGCCGGAAGTTTCCGCTCACGGGCGAAGCGCATGGCGTTGATGGCCGAAAGGGACTCGGCTGCGGAGTGCCCGAAAAATTCCCTGACGGCCTCCGTCACGTCCGCGAAGCCGGCCTTTGCGACAGCCTGGAGCCTCGTTTCGAGGGCTTCGGGGTTAATCTTCATACTTGTTTCCTTTCGGCGGTCCTGGTTCCGCTACGGCTGCCTGGCCCCGCCGGTAGGGCAGCTCCCCGTTGAGGAGGGTGACTGCCTGGGCGGCCCCCCGGTTGGCGGGCTCGAGGCTCCTGTGCACGAGGTCTGCCATGCGTGCTTCGAAGATGGCGTGGAAGGAGGGCGCGAGGACCGAGTGGAAGCCCCTTCGGGCCTTGTGCTCGCTGCCCATGCCGGGGTCGAAGAACCCCAGGCCGCGGGACAGGGCCCACTCGATGGGGAGATAGTAACAGAGCTCGAAGTGGAGGCCGGCCTCGAAGCGCGAGGAACCCCAGTAGCGGCCCCAGAGCCCCTGGTCGCCCCGCATCATGAATGAAAGACCAATTGGCTCCTTCTCTCCGGGCGCGAAGCCTGCCCCCATGATCCATCCAGTTGGCATGAACTCAGGCAGGCGCAGGAAGAAGTCGCGCTCGAGCCAGCGCGCAGCCCAGGGGCCGAACCTTTCGTTGGTATCCTCGTAGAAGTCCGCCATGCGCGACAGGAGGCCGGGTGTCCCGGCAGCCTCATCGGACTCGATGATGCGGCGTTCCACGCCAGCGGCGTCGAGGCCCTCCCGCTCGCGGAGGACATTGCGGCGCATGTTCTTGGAAAAGGCTCCGAGCCAACCTTCAAAGCTTCCGAAACCGGCTGGGGCCTCAGGCAGGCGGTCCTTCCAGAGGAAGGTCTGGTGTTCCCAGGCAGTGAAGTCCTCGCCGGCGCGGCCCCTCCGCAGATCCCTTCCCAGGGCCCGCCTCTGGCGGAGCAGGGCCGCAACGGAATCCGATGGCCATAGTACGTGAAATCCCCCGAAACCATTGGTCCGAGCCAGTTCGAGGGCGGCATCGAGGACGAGCTTGGTGAGGGCCGACTCGTCCTCGCCCTCGGCGACCAGGACGCGCCACAGTGGCGATGGGGTCACGGGTATCATCGCCACAAGCTTGGGATACCAGGCGATGTCATTGTCCTGTGCAACCCGGGCAAACTCGAAGTCGAAGACGAACTCGCCGTTGGAGGCAGTTTTCGCGTAGAGTGGCGCCGCGCCGACTAACCTGCCCTCCCGCTTGAGGAGGAGGTGGATAGGCGTCCAGCCCTTTTCAGGGACGATGGATCCGGACTCCTCGAGGAGGGCGAGGAAGCCCCACATATAAAAAGGACAGCCGTATCGCGAGGCCAGGGAGTCCCAGGCGGCCCGGTCGGCTGCTGACATCGAGCTCATCGAGGTCGCGAAGGAGAGGGATAGTTCGCTCACCGTCTCAGGATAGCGCTGAAACAGCGGGAAGGCGAAGCGGCGGTCGTTTTTCCAGCGGATCGCCCCACCGCTTGACACATGATGCTTCAGGGCAGTACAAAGCCTCCACGATGATCACTGGCTTTGAAGCGCGTCCTTCCCATACCCATTTCCATCATGGCCACCATACTCTGGGGCCCGGTGGTTCCGTGGCGTAGGGACGCGATCTAAAAGCGTACGCGACGGGAGCGCCGGCCTCAGGGTCGGCGCTTTGCGTTAGCGGGGATGGCCTCCAGTGGCCGCCTGCGCGAACCTGCTGCCGACCCGGGCGGCGCCCCGGTATCGATTGCCGAGGAGTGTCCGACATGAACAGCAAGGAAAACGCGACCGTCAAGTTCGCCCTTCCCAAGGGCAGGATGCAGGAGGGGGTTTTCCGCCTCCTGGCCGACTCGGGCCTTCCCGTACGCGTCGATGATCGCGGCTACAGGCCGACGGTAGGCGCGCCGGCGAGCGGGGTGGACGGCTTTATCCTCGAGACCAAGATCCTCAAGCCCCAGAACATCGTCGAGATGCTCGACCTCGGAAGCCGGGACCTCGGTTTCGCTGGCGCAGACTGGGTCCGCGAGCTTGGCGCTGACCTGGTTGAGCTCCTCGATACCGGCCTCGATCCGGTGCGCGTCGTGGCTGCAGCGCCTGTCGCAATCATCAAGGAAGGTGGTCTGCCCTCCCAGGGCGCAGGCGGGAGGAGGCTTCTCGTAGCCTCCGAGTACGAGAACATCGCGCGGTCCTGGATGGCCAAGGCAGCGCCTGACGCCCAGTTCGTGCGCTCCTATGGCGCCACCGAGGTCTTCCCTCCCGAGGACGCCGACGTCATCGTCGACAATGCGGCGAGCGGTTCGACCCTGCGGGCCAACGGCCTGGCCATCATCGACGAGATCATGGGCAGTACGACGAGGCTCTATGCCTCGAAGCACGCGATGGACGATCCGGCGCGCCGCGACGTCATCGAGACCATAGCCCTCCTCACCAGGGCTGTCATCGAGGCAAGGAAGCGCGTCATGCTCGAGATCAACGTGCCGGCAGACAAGCTCGAGCGGCTCGCAGCGGGCCTGCCCTCCATGCGTTCGCCGACCATCTCGGCCCTCCACGGGGGGACGGCCTTTGCGATCAAGATCGCCGCCCTCCGCTCGAGCCTTGCTACCCTCATCCCCGAGATCAAGCGCCTCGGTGGGGAGGATATCGTCGTCTCCGAGCTTGCGCAGATCGTACCCTGAGGCAATCATGATGACCGTGAAGGAGTTCACATGAGAGTGGAAAGCAAGGATCTGGCCGAGGGAACACTGCGTCGGCGCGCCATCCTCCGGCGGAAGACGCGGGAAACGGAGATAATCCTCGACCTGGACCTCGATGGCGGGGCAGTTGGGGGCGTTGGCGGCAGGGTTGCGGTCTCGACGGGAATCGGATTCCTCGACCACCTCCTGGGCTCCCTGGCGAGGCATGCGGGCTTTTCGCTCTCGCTCCGCTGCGTAGGCGACCTCGAGATAGACGATCATCATAGTACGGAGGATTGTGCCATCATCCTCGGGGAAGCCCTGGCGCTCGCCCTCTCGCGGAGCGGCGTACCTGTGCGCTTCGGCCATGCCTACGCGCCCCTCGACGAGGCCCTTGCAAGGGCAGTAGTCGACTTCTCGGGGCGTCCCTACGCGACGGTCGAGCTCGGACTCGGGGATGGCCGCATCGGGGAGCTCGCCTCGGAAAACGTGGGCCACTTCCTCGAGAGCCTCGCGATGGCTGCGCGCATGACCCTCCACGTCGATGTGCTCCGCCACAAGAACGCCCACCACGCTGCCGAGGCCGCCTTCAAGGCCCTCGCCCTGGCGCTGCGCGCCGCCTGCGCCGAAAGGGAAGTCCCTGTGTCCGGTGCGAGCTCCGATGGCCCGGCAAGCACCAAGGGCGCGGTCCTCCTTGAAGAGCTTGATCCGCTTCGCTTTGCCTCCGAGGATATGCGCCTGGCCGCTGCCGGAGCTGGAGCCTCGGCAGCTGCAGCAGCCGCGGCAGCTGCAGCAGCCGCTACAGCCGCTGCAGCCGCTGCTGCCGCAGCAGGCGCAGCAGGCGCAGCCTCCCCGCTCGGTCCACAAAGGACAGCATTGTGAATAGAGGAGATGCTGGCATATCTCCGAGTGTAATCGTGGCCGCTACCGGGGCGGCCAACCTCGCCTCGGTCATGGCCTGCCTCGGGCGGGCGGGGGCCCGGGCCGAGCTGGCCACGACGGCCGACCGGATACTATCTGCCGATTTCGCCGTCCTTCCGGGCGTCGGCGCCTTCGGGCCGGCCATGGAACGGCTTGCAGCCAGCGGCCTGGAAAAGGCCTTTGCCCAGCGTGTGCGGAATGGCGGCAAGACCCTGGGCATCTGCCTCGGCATGCAGCTCTTCTGCGCCTCGAGCGAGGAGGCCCCCGGGGTCCAGGGCATCGGCGTGGTGGATGCGGAGGTGACAAGGTTCCCCGAGGGCCTGCCTTTGCCCCAATTGGGATGGAATCGGGTTGTCCCGGCTAGGGGTCAGGGCGGGGGCCATTACGGGGCGGGAAGCTCGGGCCTTGAGGCAGGCTGGGCCTACTTCGCCAACAGCTACCGCGTCGCCGGGAATCCCCGGGGTTTCAAGGCCTGGACCTCGTCCTATGGTGGAGAATTTATCGCCGCCCTCGAGGGCGCGGAACCATGGAACGAGGGACTCCTCCTCTGCCAGTTCCATCCGGAGCTATCGGGTCCCTGGGGGCTCAGCCTGATCCGACGCTGGCTCGGGATGGAAGCGAGGCTGCCACAGGGGTCCGGGGCGGCCCAGGGCAGCACTGACATCGATGCCGCCGGCACTGCGCTCAGGATCATTCCCTGCCTCGACCTCAAGAATGGTAGAGTTGTGAAGGGTACGCGCTTCGAAGGCCTTGTGGATTCGGGCGATCCCCTCGACCTCGCGCTCCGCTACGAGGCCGAGGGCGCCGACGAGCTGGCGATGCTCGACATTACGGCGACAGTGGAGGGGAGGGCCTCCTCGCTGGAGGCTTTGCGCAGGGTGAGGGCCCGCCTGGGCATTCCCATCGTCATGGGTGGTGGGCTCAGGCGCGAGGAGGACGCAGTGGCGATGATCGAGGCTGGAGCCGACCGCGTCGCCATCAACAGCGCCGCCGTCGCCGATCCGGAAATCATCGACCGCCTGGCGCGGCGCTTCGGCGTGCAGTGCATAGTCCTCGCCGTGGATGCCCGCCGGGTGCCCGGACCCAATGATATCAATTGGGACCTTGTCGTCGAGGCGGGCCGCCGCTCCACCGGGCTTGACCCCGTAGCCTGGGCAGCCGAAGGCGCGCGCCGGGGCGCTGGGGAGATCCTCCTTACCTCGATCGACCGCGACGGGACGGGCTCGGGCTACGACCTCGAACTCATAGGCCGCGTGTCCCGGGCAGCGGGCATCCCCGTCGTGGCCTCGGGGGGGGCGGCGGGAGGAGAGGCAGGCATGCGGCACTTCGAGGAGGCCGCCCGCGCCGGGGCGAGGGCCATCCTCGCAGCGGGCGCCTTCCACCGTGGGGAGCTGGCGATCGGCGACCTCAAGAACCATCTTTCGGCACACAAGCAAGGAGTCAGATCATGATAGTACCCAGCATCGACATCCAGGAGGGCCGCGCGGTCCAGCTCAGGGGAGGCGCCTTCCCCACCCTCGACCTCGGGGACCCGCTGGAGTTGGCAGCCCGCCTTTCGCGGGTGGGACAGATCGCTGTCGTGGACCTCGACGCCGCCCGCGGGCGCGGCGAGAACCGTGCCCTGGTCGAGCGCATTGCGCGGACCTGGCCCAGCCGCGTGGGTGGGGGCATCCGCACGAAGGAGGCGGCCCTCCGCTACCTCGATGCAGGCGCCCGCGCCCTCATGATCGGAACGAGGGCCGATGCCGATTTCCTCGAGGGCCTGCCGAAGGACCGCATCATCGCAGCCCTCGACGTGCGGGATGGCGAGATCATGGTGGAGGGCTGGTCGAAGGGAACGGGCCACGGCATCGAGGAGCGCCTCGGAGCCCTCGCGCCCTTTGTTTCGGGTTTTCTTGTTACCTTTATCGAGCGCGAGGGCAGGCTCCAGGGCCTCGACCTTGCGAGGGCACGCGCAGTGGTGGAGGCTGCAGCCAAGGCCGCTCCAGGGTGCCGGGTCACCTTTGCAGGCGGGGCGACGCTACCTGCCGAGATAGGCGAACTCGACGCCATCGGCGCCGATGTACAGGCGGGCACTGCCATCGCCATGGGCCAGCTCGACCTGGCAGCGGCCTTTGCTGCCCCGCTGGGCTCGGACCGCCCGGATGGCCTGTGGCCCACAGTCGTCTGCGATGAGGGCGGCAGGGCCCTCGGTCTGGCCTGGTCGGACCTCGAGAGCCTCAAGGCCGCGGTCGACTCCGGGCGGGGTGTCTACAAGTCGCGGCGGAGGGGGCTCTGGGAAAAGGGAGCAGAATCGGGCAATACCCAGGAACTCATCGTAATTGAGACTGATTGCGACCGCGACGCCCTGCGCTTCACCGTGCGCCAGAAGGGTCCCTTCTGCCACAATGGCACGCAGGGCTGCTTCGGCCCTGCCACCGGCTTTCCGAAGCTCGAGGCGACCCTCGCCGCGCGGAGGATCGACGCGCCCAAGGGCTCCTACACGCGCAAGCTCTTCGAGGACCCGGAGCTTTTGGCCGCCAAGCTGCCCGAGGAGGCAGCCGAGCTCGCAGCTGCCTCCTCGCGCGAGGAGGCCGTGTCCGAGGCTGCCGACCTCATCTACTTTGCCCTCGCAAAGCTCTCCCTGAAGGGTGCAGGCATGGCCGATGTCGAGGCCGAACTCGACCGGAGATCCCTGAAGCTGACGCGCCGGGGCGGAGCGGCCAAGCCCCAGTGGACGCGCGACGAATGGGGGGCGACGTGGAACGGGCTTCATTGAAAAGGATCGTGTTAGGCGACATCGTCGGGTCGGGAGGACGGGGCTCCGATCCCGAGGCCGAAGCGGTGGCATCCCGGATCATCGAGGAGGTCCGTACCGGCGGCGAGGCGGCGCTGCGGAAACGGGCCCTGGCCCTCGGGGAACTCGCGCCCGGCGATGCCCTCTTCCTCGGCAAGGCGGAGCTTGAGGCTGCCCTATCTGGCCTCGAGTGCTCTACGCGGGAGCTTCTTGAGCGGACACGCGACCGGGTGGCCGCCTTTGCGCGGGCCCAGCGCGCCTGCCTCCTGGACCTTGAGACAGCAATTCCCGGGGGGAGGGCAGGGCACCGCTTCATCCCGATTGCGAAGGCTGGCTGCTATGTCCCCGGCGGCCGCTTCCCCCTGGCTTCGAGCGCCCTGATGACAGCCATTCCAGCCCGCGAAGCCGGCGTGGCCTCGGTCTGGATGGCGGGTCCGCGTCCTGGAAGGGAGACCCTGGCGGCAGCCTGCCTCGCGGGGGCAGACGGATTCCTGGCTGCGGGCGGCGCCCAGGCTATCGCGGCCCTGGCCTACGGCTGTGGCCCCATCGAGCCGCGGGACCTCATCGTAGGTCCCGGCGGGCGATATGTGGCCGCTGCAAAGCGTGTCCTCTTCGGGATCATCGGCACCGACGCGCCGGCGGGGCCCTCCGAGTTACTCATAATTGCCACAAGGGGCGCTGACCCGGGCCTGATAGCCGCAGACCTATTAGCCCAGGCGGAGCACGATGTGGCAGCCTGTCCCGCCCTCATCGCCTTTGATGAAGCCCTGGTTCTCGCCGTCGAGGCCGAGCTCGGGCGGCAGCTCGCCCTTCTGCCAAAGCTCAACGCGGGCCTGGCGCGCGAAGCCCTGGCAAGGGGTGGCTGGGCCCTCCTTGCCCGTGACAGGGAAGAGGCTATCGAAGCGGCCAACCGCTTTGCGCCGGAGCACCTCGAACTCCTGGTGGACGATCCGGAGGCCTGGGAGGGGCAGATCTCGAACGCGGGGGCGGTCTTTCTCGGCTCGGGTTCGGCGGAGGTCCTGGGCGACTACGGTGCCGGACCCAACCACAGCCTGCCCACCGGTGGAGCCTCGCGCTTTGCAGCGGGCCTCTCGGTCCTCGCCTTCCTCCGTGCGCGCACCTGGCTGAAGATGGACGAGCCCGCCGGCCTCGCTGTCGACAGCGCAGCCTTCGCCCGCCTCGAGGGCCTCGAAGCCCACGCGAGGGCGGCTGAGCTACGCGGGGGACGCGCCTGACCGTGCAGCCCCACGATCCCCGGTACTGGTAACTGGTACCAACAGGAGCTTGAGAAGGAGACTATTATATCAGGGCCTGTTTTGCGATGAGCCCGAGCAGCTCCTCGCGGCTCCAGTAGTAGCGGCTGCCGCACTGGTGGCAGACCGCTTCGACGGGCCAGGGACCCTCCTCTGCCAGATCGTGGAGGAGGCTGCGACGTGGTGATACTGCGGGCGCGCTCGGCGGCTCCCCGGCGGTACCGCTACCCAGGCTGCCAGGCGCTACGCCTGTGGCCTTTTCGCTTCCCACATTGGCCATGAACTTCGCAAAGCGCTCCCGTTCGCAGTTGCAGCGGAAGGCTACCGGGGCGCCTCCCCTCAGCACCAGGCCCATCGAGGCGAAGGATGCGCCCAGCCAGGCCTCAGCCTGACCACCCTCAGCGAAAAAGCGCCCGATGGGCTTGAACCCCGCGAGGGCTGACTCGGCCCGCTCCAGAAGCGAGACAGTCGCACCGGGCAGGGCCTGGAGGTAGAGCCCCCCCGCTCCGCTGAGCCTCCCCTCCCTGTCGAAGTGAAGGCCGAGATCAAAGGCTGTCGGAGTCTGCTCGGACTCCAGAAAGGCGACCGCCAGGTCCTCCGCCAGGCGCCCCGTTTTCAGCGCGACCCTTCCGGTGAAGGGCTGTGCCGCGCCTTCGCTCTGGCGCGTGAGGGTGAGCGAGCCTGCGCCCACGAGGGGGGCAGTGTCAAAGGTCTTAGGTAGCTCGGCAAGCGTAAAGGCATCGAGGAAGAGGTGGCCGCGCACGCCAAAGCCGCCCTCGCTGGCAGAGGCTTCGACTGACCAGCCCTGGGCTGGGCCCTCGCAGTCGAGGCGGAGACCGAGCCTGTCCTGCCCCTTCAGGGTTGAGGCGAGGAGGGCGGCCGCCACACAGGCCTGCCCGAGCATGTAGGACTCAAGGAGGCCAAGGCCATGGTTGGCGCGCATCCTGTTGACCAGGCGCGTCGCGTGGACGAGGGCACCTCGGAGCTCTCCTCCGGGAGGACCGTCGGGGCTGCCGAGGGTGAAAAAGTGGAGGCCGTCGGGCGGAAGGGCACCTAGATGCTCATTCAGGCTGGTGTCGGTGATGGGAACTTCGATCATGCATAGGAGGGTAGCGATCGCCAGGCGCTAGGGCAACCGCTGTTTCAGCTCCCAACAAGCTTCGAGGAACGTGGTGAGTTGAACAAGCCAGCCTTCGCCGCTAGAGTCACCGGATGCCAAACAGTGGGAGTAGAGCCGTGATCCCGGGGGGACAGGCGGCATTATATATAGCAGCCTTCGGCTTTGCCTTCGTGAACCTCTTTGTCAAGCTCGCGGGAGCAAGCTTCCACCCCCTCTTTGTGTCGGGAGCGCGTTTCGCGATGGGTATCGTCCTCGCCCTCGCAGCCCTCGGCCTTCGCCGTGTCCGCATTGACAGAAGGCTATGGCCGGACGTCATCCTGCGCGGCTTCTTCGGAGCCCTTTCGATGACGGCCACCTACGCGGCCATCAACCTGACCGGGCCTGGTCGCGGGGCCCTCCTTTCGAACAGCTACCCGGTCTTTGTAAGCATCTTCGGTGTCCTGTTTTTCGGGGAGAAGCCGGGAAAGCGTGTCATCGTGAGCCTGGCGCTCTGCGTGCTGGGCTCGGCCTTTGTGATGCGCGACGGAAGCGGGGCGAGCCTGGCGGGAGACCTCCTGGCCCTCTTCGCCTCACTGACCGCCGGTGTGGCCGTGAATTTCGTCAGGCGGGCATCGAAGGCCGGCGCCGATCCCTTCCTCCTCTACCTCTCGCCCTCGGTCTTTGGACTACCGATACTGTTCTTTGCGCCCTTCCCGACCGCAGTTCCGGGCCTCCTTCCCATTCTTTTCCTGCTAGGCGTGGGGGTTCTGGCCTTTGCTGCCCAGGCCCTCATGGCCCTCGGCTACCGCACGGTGAGCGCCGCGAAGGGCAGTGTTACCTTCTTTCTCGAGACGGGCCTGACAGTGATTCTGGGCTTGCTCTTTGCGGGGGAGCACCTGACACTGGGCTTTGCCCTCGGCCTGGCCCTCATTTTCGCGGGGCTCTGGTGGAACCGGGGGCGGCCCTCCGGGCCTGCCCCAGGCGCAGCCGCTGTCGTCAGCCCAGCGGAGGGGCTCCCTCCTATCTAAGCACTCCGAGTTCCCTGCCCACCTTCGCAAAGGCAGCGAGGGCGGCTTCGATGTCGCCCTCCGAATGTCCCGCAGAAACCTGCACCCTGATGCGTGCCTTGCCCCTCGGCACGACGGGGAAGGTAAAGCCGATCACATAGATGCCCTCCCCGAGAAGGGCTTCGGCCATGCGCATGGCCAGCTTTTCGTCGTAGAGCATGACAGGCACAATTGGGTGCACCCCCGGCCTGATGTCGAAGCCGGCTGCCGTCATGCCCTCGCGGAAGCGCCTGGTGTTGGCCTCGAGGCGGTCGCGGAGCTCCGTGGAGGATGAGAGGAGCTCGAGGCAGCGGAGGGTGCCGCCCACGATGGCGGGCATGAGGGTGTTCGAGAAGAGGTAGGGCCGGGCCTTCTGCCGCATGTACTCCACTATTTCCTTCCGCGCGGCGATGCAGCCCCCCGAGGCGCCGCCAAGGGCCTTTCCGAAGGTCGTCGTGATGATGTCGATGCGGCCTGCCACACCGCAGTGTTCCCAGGTGCCGCGGCCCGTCCTGCCCATGAAACCCGTGGCGTGCGAGTCGTCGACCATCACCAGGGCATCGTACTTTTCGGCGAGGTCGCATATCGCGCCGAGTTGCGCGATGTCGCCGTCCATGGAAAACACTCCGTCAGTGGCTATCATGCGGCGCTTCAAGCCAGCGCTTTCTTTCAGGCAGCGCTCCAGGCCCTTTGCAGCTTTTCCGGTATCGGGATCGGTCTCCTCGACGTCACGGAGGTCCCCGTGCCTGTAGATCCAGCGCTGGCCCTTTGAAAGGCGTATGCCGTCGATTATGGAGGCGTGGTTAAGGCTGTCGGTGATGATGGCACAGTCCTCGTCGAGGAGGGGCTCGAAGACCGCGCCGTTGGCGTCGAAGCAGGAACCGAAGAGGATGGCCTCGTCCTGACCGAGGAAGTCCGCGATGGCGCGCTCGAGGCGTTTATGGATGTCCTGGGTGCCGCAGATGAAACGGACAGAGGCCATCCCGTAACCCTGGCTTTCGAGGGCCTCTGCGGCGGCGGCGCGGAGGCCCGGGTTGTTGGCCAGCCCGAGGTAGTTGTTGGCGCAGAAGTTGAGGACCTCGGAGCCTCCCAGGGCCTCCTGTCCAGGCAAGGTAGCCCGGATTGTGGCGCCCTGGGCTGTCGTGATGACGCGCTCGCCCTTCCAGGTGCCCTCGGCCCTTATGGCGGAGAGCTTTGACTCGAGTTCGGATTTCAAAGCACCGTACATGGCAGGCTCCTCGGCAGGAAACCCCGATGGTAGCACCGAAATCGGCGGGCCGACAAGGAAAGGATGTGGAGGAAGCTGCCGATAGTAGGGTATGAAACTCCCCGTCTTTGCCTGGAACAGCAGAGGGCGCGCCGCCTGGAATGCCCTCGTTCTTGTCGCGATTCTCTGCTTTGCCTTTATCATCACGTACGGGGAGGTCTTCAAGGGCTTTCACCTCGTGCCTTTCTACTACTTGCTCAACACCATATTCATAATCGACCTTCTCCTGAGCTTCCGGACCACGATTAAGAAAAGTTACATCAGGATCGAGGATCCCAAGGAGATCGCGAGAAGCTATCTACGGAGCTGGTTCACCATAGACTTTCTCTCCGCCTTCCCCTTCGAGCTCATACCCCTTGCCATCTTCGGATCGATTCCCGCAGATTCCAGCCACTTTACGCTGTTTCTCGGCCTCCAGTCCCTGACCCTCTTCAAGCTTGTAAAAGCAGTCCGCTTGTTGCGAGACCTCTTCGAGGTATTAGGGCTTCTTCCTGCGATCAGACGGCTGGTCGTTTTCGGTTTCTGGTTCTCGATCGCAGTGCATTTCATGGCCCTCGGCTGGATACTTGTCGGCGCCTCCGAAGCAAACCGGCCACCGGCCGACCAGTACCTCCGTGCCTTCTACTGGGTTACGACCACGATTGCGACCATAGGTTATGGGGACTACTCTCCCAACAAGGACAGCAACGCCCAGATATTCTATACCATCATAGTCCAGATATTCGGTGTCGGCATGTACACCTACCTCATAGCCAACGTGGCGAGCCTGGTTTCCAATCTCGACATCGCCCGCGCTGCCTATCAGAAACGGCTCGAAGAGATCAATGCCTTCCTTCGAGCCCAGAATATCCCGCCGGTGCTCCAGGAGCGCGTGCGCGACTACTACTCCTACCTCTGGTCGCAGAATCGCTCGGTGGAGTCGGGGTCGGTGGTGGACGGGCTTCCCAAAAGCCTGTCGCTCGAGATACTCCTCTTCCTGAACCGCGACCTCCTGACCCGTGTGGAGCTGTTCCGCGGCGCCGACGAGATCTTCCTCCGTGAATCGGTCACCCTGCTGCGAACCCGCGTGTTCCTGCCTGACGAATTCATCATACGGCAGGGTGAGTATGGTGACTGCATGTATTTCCTGACCGGAGGCGAGGTCGAGGTACTGGTCAATGGAAACAAGGTAGCCGTGCTCGGCCCCGGCTCGCCCTTCGGGGAGACCGCCCTCGTCGAGAACGGCCTCCGCAACGCGAGCATACGTTCCATCACCTACAGTACAGGGTACCAGCTCTCGAAGTCTGACTTCGATGGACTAAGGAGCAGGTACCCCGTGTTCGACGCCCAAGTGCTCGCCGTGGTCGAAAGGCGACGGAACGCGTCAAAATAGCCCTACGCCCGGCCTGTCTACTTTCCGAGGAAGGTGCAGGCCTTGGCGACCGGGCTGATGAGGATCTCTCCCGAGGATTCCGCCTCGTGGAGTCCCTCCTTCTCCAGTGCTGCGGCAATCGGACCGACCTTGTCCGGACCGATAGTCAGTATGCTGACTTCCCTGGCAGGTGAGATCGCCGACTTCTCCTCGCCCGGGGAAAGATAGCGCAGCCTGCGGAAGGTAGCTCCGGACGCACCGGCGGTCATTGCGACCTGCGTAAAGTGCTCGACCTGGCCCTCGTTGCAGGTAATGGAAAAATTGACGAGGTTGTTAAGGAACTTCCGTTTCTTCGCAGAACCCTGGGTTGGCGCGAAGCTCTTCCGTCGCCATTCGGTGGAGCCCCTGATCTCGTCGAGGGTGGAGACGATCTGCTCGACACTGGCTGCCTGGCTTTCGGCTCCTACGTGGAACTTCGTATCGAGGACTCCCGAAGCCACGGGGTACACGTAGATGAAGCCCTTCCCGGGCTGGTCAAGCTGTCCCTCGTCGATCATCCGGTTCATTACGGCTTCTGCCTCGGATGCGTGCATCACGAGGGTAGCGACTTCCTTTTCGGCGGGCACCAGGATGCGCCAGAGTCCGAGGCGGTTGCGAAGCCCTGTTCCAATGCCGTAGGTGATGACCGGTATCGCGGTTCCGGTGGAAAGGCCGATCCGCGCGATCTCGTTGGCCTCTCCTTTTTGCACGATGCAAGCCAGACCAGTGAGGTCGGAGGCTATGAGCCGGGCCGAACTCGTGGGAATTGACAGCTTCGCTTCGACCCATGCCGCATGGGTGGCGAGCATGTTGACCTGCGTGGCCCAGACGCTGCCCCTGCCAGGATGGTCGAGGCCCAGCTCGCCGACGAGCCAGGCTATGGCATCCCGCTCGAGTTCCCTGGGTACGAGGAAGGTGAATACCGAGACGGATTCCTCGCTGATGGGCTGCGTCGACGACATCAGGCGAGCCAGGCCGGAAGCCTGTCCTAATTGTATGCTTCGACCGGCCTCTACATGGATGCCCGTGACGCCTATGCGGCCCAGCGCGGCCAGCGTTTCCTTGGCGCGCTCGCGGTAGAGGCTGATGTGTATCTTGCTGAAATCCCTGTTGATGGTCATCGCATCCTCCTCACGCGCCCGCTGCTTCGAGAAGGGCCTTCTTCTTCGAATTGGTGACGAGACCGACAGCGAGGACCGCCAGGATCGGGAAGGCCGAGGCGGCCGCCAGTATCCCGAAGCCCTCGACTACGCCTACCTGGGTACTTATGCCAAGTCCCATGGCCAGGACGAGGGGGACAGTTATCGGACCCGTCGTGACGCCGGCGGAATCCCAGCCGATATTGACGAATTCCTCGCTCGATAGCTTGGTAAGGAGCATCAGGACGGCATAGGGCGGGGCAAGGATGAATATCAGCGGGATGTCGAAAACGATCTTCATTACTCCTACGGCTATTCCTATGCCCACGCCTATGGCCACAGTCTGCATGAGGAGGCTTTTCCGGAAGGCACCGACGGTCAGTACTTCGACGGTCTGGCCGAGGGCGTTGAGGGCGGGCTCGGCGAGGGTAGCCCCGAAACCCATCACGAAGGCAAAGAAGATCACGACGAGTATTCCTCCCACACCCATGGTCTCGCCGTAGAGCGGACCGTGGGTCGGTACGTACTGATATCTTCCGGTCGAGTCTTCGAAGCGCTTTTCGTCCCAGGGAACCTGGACGTAGGCGTCGTTGAGGTTTGCGTAGAAGAACTGCACCGTGCTCCCGTCGGGATTAACCGCAGTCTGGATGATCGATTTGTCGAAGCCCGAAATGGTCGTCTGTTGTTCGGTCAGCTCGATCCTCTTGAAGGTAGACGGCAGCTTCGAACCCACCTGGTTGCCGAGCTTGGACAGGCCCAATTCAATGCCAATGCTGAATAAGCCCATGCCGATGAGGGCGAAGACGACACCGATAAAGAGCTGGTCAGGATGTGGGAGCTTTTCGCGGAGGACGACTGCGAGCACGAAGACCAGGAATATCACGAGGGGGAGGATTGCCTGGACGGCTGCAGCGCCGTTGCGGGCCAGGAGGTCCGGAAGGTCGAGGCTACTGGAATTGGATACATCCACCCTGGCCACTGCAGCGCGCACTGCCTCTTCGCTGCCGAGCGCTGCGACGCGCTGTTCCTGTGATCCGTTTCCGATAGCCCAACGTTCCAGGGTGGCTGTGTCGCCTTTCCCAAGCACACGGGTCCGGAGGCCCTCGTCGCTTCCCAGCTTAGCCACATAGGAAAGCATTGCTGTCTTGTCGCCGTCCCACAGGCCGCTCTGGGCCTCGATCGAGGCATTGCGAAGGGCGTAACCAAAGAGTGCGTCCTCCGAATCGAAGAGAGCGACGGCCTTTGCACGATTTTCTGACGCGAGGAAAGCTTTCTGGTCCATCGGGGCAGGCACTGAGGGGAGCAGGATGATGCCGAGGAGGAATACCGTAACGATGGGGAACAGGGAGGCCAGCGTGACCACACCGAAGCCACCGGCTTCGCCTCCGTCCTTGCTGGTCATCCTGCTGACGCCGATGCCGAGGGCGAGGACGAGCGGCACGGTGACGGGTCCGGTGGTGACGCCGCCGCAGTCCCAGGCGACGCCGCTTAAGTAGGCGAGGTTCGGTTCGAAGGTCGCCCAGATCGAGAGGGCCATCGTCACCGGGACGCCGATGTACAGGAAGGGTTTGAGGGACCAATTGTAAAAGAACCTGAGCATGCCCGCGAGAACAGCCAGGCCCACACCGGCACCGACCGTGATCTTGAGCAGCATCGCGTACTTGTTGAGCACCACGAAGAGGAGGGGCGCGTTCCAGGCCTTGATGAAGGAACCGGCTACCTGGAGGACTCCGATGGCGGGTTCGGCGAAGGTCACACCTACGCCGAGGATGAAGGAAAATATCAGTATTACGGGAAGTTTCGTCTTCTGTGGCAGCCGGATCCCGATGGTCTCGCCCAGCGGCATGAGACCGAGAAAGAGCCCTTCCATGAAGAAGGCCAGGCCCAGAACGATGACGGCAATGCCCGATGCAATGATGGCGGCGTCGGCGATCGGGATACGGAGGGCGACTACCTGGAACAGCACCAGGTAGACGACGATCAGCGCTACGGCCTTGATCTGCTCCATGATCTTCCTTCCGACATAGGGCAGGACGAGGTTGACTTTTTCCTTCAGGCTCAGATGCACCCGTTCGAGCTTTCCCGCCGCTTCTTTCATTTAATTGCCTCCATTTTTCCAGTCATTGCCGCCCCTGGTGCCCAGTCTCGCGGCTAGAAACAGGCCTTTCATCTACGTGTCCCCGCAGGCTATGGCTGTCTGTCTGTCTGTCTGTCTGGCTGACGCGCCCGAAGCACGTTTCCGCTTGAACGCCCTCGAGACCGCCCTGCCGGTGATGCTGATTGCCCCTCAAATTCCCGCGATTCTAACATGCCTTCGTTTTTGCGCAAAGGGTAAAAATTGATCGAACTCAGGCCATTTCCTTCCGCATAGGCAATTTCGCCATGCGCCGCTACAATCGGCCGATCATGGAACTCCTTCAGCCCGATGCCCCGGGCATCGACCGTGCCGCCAGGGCCCTTGCGGGGGGCCTTCTCGTGGCCATCCCGACTGAGACAGTCTACGGACTCGGAGCCAACGCCTTCGATGCGGTGGCCGTAGCCCGTGTTTTCGAGGTGAAGCGGAGGCCGGGCTTCGATCCCCTCATCGTCCACATCGCTGACATCTCGGGCCTGGCCCTGGTGGCCTCCTTTCCGAACGCGTTAGCCGAGCGACTGGCCGAAGCCTTCTGGCCCGGTCCCCTGACCCTCATACTTCCCAGGACCCCCCGCGTGCCGGCCCTCGTGACCAGCGGCCTCGACACGGTGGCTGTACGCATGCCTGCCCATCCCGTCGCGCGGGCCATTATCCGCGCTGCGGGGGTTCCCGTCGCCGCTCCGAGCGCCAACCCCTTCGGCTACCTCTCTCCCACGCGCGCCGAGCACGTGGTCCGCATGCTCGGGGACGCTATCGACTTTGTCGTCGATGGGGGAGCGACCGATATCGGCGTGGAATCAACGGTCCTGGACGTTACGGGGGAGCGACCGCTCATCCTCAGGCCGGGTGGACTGCCCCGCGCGGCGATCGAGGCAGTGGTGGGACCGGTGGACCTTGTGGACAGGGTTTCAGAGACGCCCACGAGCCCTGGGCAGCTGGCGAGCCACTACGCGCCGCGCGCGAGCCTCCACCTTGTGGCGGAGGGGGCCCTCCCCGATGCCAGCATCGGAGAGGGTGAAGGCCTCGTCTTTTTCAGCGAAGCCTCGCGAGCTGCCTACCGGGCTCGCCGGGGCTCCTGTGGCCCTAGAGTCACCGAGCGCATCCTCTCGCCAGGTGGAGACCTCCGCGAGGCGGCAGCTGCCCTCTTTGTCGTCCTCCACGAGTTGGACGAGGCAGGCGTTGCGGGCATCTGGGCGGAGCGCGTTCCAGCGGAGGGGCTTGGCCTCGCTGTCAACGACCGCCTCTGGAAGGCTTCGACAAAGCAGTAGACCTGGGACGCAGCCCTGCCGGGTAGCGCCAGGGCGAGGGCAGGGCAGTCAGCCGGGGAAGGCGAGCTCCACAGCATGGATGAAATCTTCATAATTGAAAGGTTTCCGGAGTACCCTGCCGTAGCCGCGCGATTCGGGGTCGACCGGATCGCCTTCGAGGTAGCCGCTGGATATCAGGACGAGGGGGCCAGGATCGTGCTCCTTCATGCTGATGAGGAAGTCAATTCCCCGGGAGCCTCCGCCGAGCTTCCAGTCGATGATGACCAGTTCGGCCCTGGTGTTGCGGGCGCGATTCCTCTCCCATTCGGCCTCTCCCTCTTGTACCGAGGCTACGGCGACCAGAAGGTATCCGGCGCGGGCGGCCATGTCCCGTGCGAGGTCTCGGATGCTCTTCTGGTCATCGATCAACAGGATGCGACGGCCGTGTTTTGGTTCAATCCTGAGCCCCATGGCGAGGGCTTCGGGGCTTCGGGGCGGAATCGCCGGCAGGAAGACCCGGAACAATGCCCCTCCCCGGGAGCCATCACCTGCCGAGATCGTGCCACCGTGCTTCCTGACTACTGCCTGGCAGATCGCCAGCCCGAGCCCTGAGCCCTCCTTCCTGGTGGTGAACCAGGGTTCGAAGAGCCTGTTCCTGACATCGGGCGGAATGCCCTTCCCCTCGTCCTCGACCTCGAAGCAGACCCAGACGCCCGGGCCAGGGCTTTCCGGGCCCTCCGCGCGGTGGAGCCTCACGCTGACGAGCCCCCCCCTCGGCATGGCCTGGGCTGCATTGATGATGAGGTTCTGGGCCAGCTGGAAAATCTGGCTCCGGTCCCCGAGTATCCAGGGGAGGCTGGGCCCTACTTCCAGCTCTATCCGGGTTCCGAGGTTCGGGGTCTGGAAGGCACTCACTTCCCGTGCCAGGTCTGCAGGGTCGAGCGCGGCTTTTGCGACACTGCCACCCTTGGAAAGCATGAGGAGCTGGCGGGTGAGGTCGCGGGCACGGAGAGAGGCCCTTTCCGCCTCCCCCAGGAGTCGCCTGGTCTCGATGACCGGGGGTGACTGCATGACGCCCTCCTTGGGCAGGTCGTCGAGCTCAAGGATGGCCAGGCTGATATTGCCCATGATGGCTGCCAGGAGGTTGTTGAAATCGTGGGCGACCCCACCGGCGAGGATGCCGATGGCTTCGAGGCGGTTTGCCATCAGCATTTCCTCGTCGAGTTCGCTGAAGGACTCGGGGTTGGCAACAGCAGCTTCGAGCTGGGCACGCTGGGTGCTGCCGATGAAGCCGCGTATTTTTCCGTCCAGGTCGACGAGGAGTGAGGCTGTCACGATGCCGGGTACCAGCGAAGCGTCTTTGTGTATATGGAGTGCCAGGTAGCTCCGCCAGCCCTGCACAGAGGAATCCGCTAGCAAGTCTGCGTGGATGGAACGGGCCCGGGCCAGGGATTCCGGGGCGAGGATGCGCTCAGGTGGAAGCTGGAGGTACTCCTCCCGAGTCCAGCCAAGGAAGCCCTCTATCACCGGACTCACGTACATTGTATTGAGGGAAGTGTCGAGGGCCCAGACCAGATGGTTCCCCGCCTCGGCGAAAACCCGGTAGAGATCTTCCCTCGACCCGTTCCAGCGCCTGTCCGTTATCTGGTCATGCTGTCCCGTCCTGGGGATTTGAGCTTCCTTGTTCCTGTCCATGCCTGAATGATAGTCCCCCAGCTCGTGGGGACTCAAGCACAGCCAGAGGCAAAATTCCGCTAATTCCTTCCCCGCCTGCGCCGATATTCGGGATGGAGGGTCCTGCCATGACTGGAATGCTAGCCACGAGTTCTGTGCCTCTTTCGTACGCCTACGCAAGCAATGGCGCGGGAAAAATGAGCCTGCCTGTGTCGGCCAGCGAACTCCTGTACTCCAATTTCCAGCACGTGAGTGGAGTCGCGGCTTCGCCAGGGCAGCCTGTCGCCTCCATCGACCGTCTCAAGATCCTCGACACCCTCATCGAGCGCCTTTCCAGCATGAAGTCCCAGCCCCTCGAGGCAGCCCAGAAGCCCGAGGGAATGACTTCCGAGCGCATCGATGCCCTCATTCAGCAGTACGGCTCCGAGCTCAGGTCCGCTGCAGTCGCCCCGACTGCGCCCTACTCCTTCTCGGCTCCCGTCGAATCCGGCATGCTGTTCAGTCTCGCGGCCTGAGTATCGCCCGCACTGATTCAGCGCTGCCCTTCCCATAATACAGAGCCCCATACCGTGCTGAGGCGGAAACAATCTTCCGGCCGTACTGGCGGGTCTCGTCAAAGGGGAGGGTCTCGAGGAAGAGGTCATCGGGAAGCCACCCTGATTCAGCCACCCAGCGCTTGAGCCGCGTCCGTCCTGCGTTGTAGGCAAAGGCCGAGCGCATGGCGCGGCCTCCCGTCTCCAGGTAGAGGTCCCGGAACATCTTCATGCCTAGCATGAGATTGTCGCCTGGTGACTCGATGGACCACACTTTCAGCTTAAGCTTGTGAGCGAGTTCCACGGCGGTGGCCGGCATGAGCTGGGCGAGGCCTGTGGCTCCGACCGGGCTCTTGATGCTGGGGTCGAACCAGCTTTCTGAACGGACGAGGCCAAGGGCGATCTCCTCGGGAATGCCAGAGTCGCCCAGGGCAGCCTGCAGTTCGGAGAGCCAGGGGCGTGGGTAGAGGAGTTCCTGGGTCCGCCGGGTTCCCCCCGAACGCGAGTCGAGGCTGTTGGCAAAGCGCATCGACCAGGTGACCTGCCCGAGTTCAGAGCAGGCTTCGGCGAGGGAGAGGAGCCTGGCGTCCTCGAGGAAGTCGAGACGCGTCGATGCCAGGCTCCAGGCGAGTTCGGGCATGCCCAGCGCGACAATGCCTTCCAGCGCAGCTGCAATGCTGTCTGTCCCCGGGGGGGCAGTACGTGCAGCAGGGTTTGCGCCGGATTCCGCCTGGGCTGCTCCAATGGGGGGAATGTCGCGGCCAAGGCGGGCGGCGGCTGTCACTCTGTAATAGTCGGGAGCATCGGCCATACCGAGGACTGCCTCGAAGCGAGCCGCAGCACGAATGCCGTCGCCGGGGCGGGCTGGACCGGCTTCATCCCGTTGCGCTGCATCTGCCAGCATGATGAGGGGAGAGCTGTCGGCACGGCCAATGAACCCGAGTTCCCTGGCGCGGCCAGCGAGGTAGAGGCTCCTCGCACCGAGGTCGGGGGCCAGTCGGGTTGCCACAGAAAGCGCAAAGGCTTCGACAGCCTCCCAGTCACCGCTGCCCAGGAACTGCCGGAACGCTGTCCCCGCGAGGTCGCTGAACGCCTTCGGGTCAGTCCAGCCCCTTGCAGCCTTGGCGATGAGGGCGACCTTGCGCCGCGCGACTGCGTGGTCCCGGTCGCTTCGCGATGTCCAGGCTTTCTCCGCGGCGAGACGCGTCTCCACGAGCGACAATTCCCCGTCGAGGAGGTACCAGAGCGCAGAGTCGCGGTCGGTTTCCCCCGAGGCTGTCGCCGCGAGTTCCCCGAAGAGGGCATTCGCTTCCTCGTTGCGGAGGAGGGTCTTGAGCATGCGGGCCTTGTACCAGGCTGCAGTCCATTCAGGCGAAGCACCGACCCTCGCTGCAGGCGACACCGCGCCAAGCTCGTCCATGAGTGCGAGCCCCTCGCCCGACTTGCCCGAAAAGAGGTAGGCCTTCGACAGGTCGGTAACGAGGTCGCGGTCGCGCCGGCCCGCGAGGATGGCGGGAAGGGCGCGCCTCGACAGCGAATAGGCTTCGGCGTAGATACGGCTTTCGACAGCCTGTCGCATTTTGGCAATTGTGATGACTGTCGCATCCGGGGCAGCCCTGCCCCCGGTGGCAAGCTCTCCGGCGAGGTCTATCCCGCGCGCGACCCAGGGGCCCTTCCCGAGGGCGAGGAGCCTGCCGAGCGCAGCTGCACCGATCTTTCCGTCGTCCCCGAGGTTGCGCCGCAGCCTCGCCTCGGCCTCGAACCACAGGAGGGCTCCGCTCCGTGGGATGGAGGTCCCCAGGTCGCCCCGTGCGGCGAAGGAGGGCAGGAGCCTGATGATCGCGTCCCAGTTCCCGAGGGCCGACAAAGCCTCGAGCCTCCGCAGTTCCGCATCGATCCCCGCAGCTTCCTGGGGCAGCGAGGCGAGGGCGGTTTCCCATGCAGCGCTTCGCCCGGGCCCGCCTTTTGGCGAAGCGCGGGCAATTGTGAAAAGCATCGCCGTGCGTCTCCTCGAGGACTCGTCGTGGACAAAGCCCTTGGAGGTTGCCTCAGCCCGTGAGTAGAGGTCCAGGATCCGTGACGTCGCATCGAGGTCTGGAGCAGATCGCTTCTCGAGCCAGGCTGCCGTGGCGAACCAGGCGAGGGGACCCTTTGGTCCCGGATTCTCAAAAACTGCTTCGGGAAGCCCGAGTACGGCCTTTGCGTCGCGTTTTTCGAGAATCTCCGCGTAGGCCTGGGCATCGAGGCCGAAGGGCGGGGCTGCGGGCGCGGGCGTTGAAGGGATTGTCTGGCCGAGGCAGGCTGAAAGGGCAATGAGACCCAGGACCAGGGCGCTCGCGCCAGCCAGGGTGGAACGACGGAGCTGGAACGGAACTTTAGGCATGGGTAGGCGAGCCTAGGGGATGTGGACGCCCCGTGTCCATACGAGGCCCCCGTTTTGGGATGCCGGGCTTCCTGGATTCCCCCCTGGCGATCAGCGCCGGGGAATCACGATCCAGGTGCCCGCCATGATGCGGTCGGGGTTCCGGAGCTTGTTGGCCTTCACGATACGCGGATAGAGCCAGGGGTCTCGGTAGCTGGCCCAGGCGATGTCCCAGAGTGTGTCGCCCCACTTGATCCTGTAGCGTTTGCCTGCGGGAGCCGGCTCCGCTTTGGTGGGCGCAGCTGCGGGCTTGGCACCTGCCTTCGTGGGGGGGGCCATCGCGGGCTTGGTTGCTGGCGCAGCCTCTGTGGCTTTGGCAGCGGGAGTGGTTTGAGTGGAGCCTGCCTTGGCAGCGCTTGCCTCTGGAGGGGCGGCTGGCTTGGCAGCCGTCTTGGCTGCCGGAGATACTGCCGATGCTGCGGGGGCTGCTGTGGGCTTCGGGGCGGGAGCGGCTGTTGCCGCTGGAGTCTTGCTCTCCACGGGTTTGGCTGCCACCGCCGGCGCAGCGGGTGCTTTGGACACCGCAGCTGGACTGCGGAGGAACATCCACAGGAGGGCGCCCAGGACAATCAGCACAACGGCGCCGCCCACGAAGGCAGTTATGGGCAGGCCATGCCGTTCCCGCTGACTCTCGCTCGCCTTGGCAAGGAGGCCAGCCCCCTCTTCGGGAGTGGTTACCTCATCGTCGTTGCTGCCGTAGCTTGATGAGTCCATGTCGGGAATCTCGAAATCATCGTCGATATCCATTTTCAAATCGTCGGAGGCCAGGCCCTCCTCGGGGAGGCTGTCCGTGCGGTCTTCCTCGATATCGAAGTCAGGTGTCTCATAACCTGGATCCTCGACCAGGGATTCAAGGGAGACTTCTGTGGTCTCTTCCGCTCCTGCCACCGAGGCCCGGGCCTTCAGGTGGCCTGCGTCGTCGAGCTCGAGTTCGAGCTTGACATCTGGCGTGCCAGCGGTCTGCTCGGGGATACCATCGACCACGAGGCTGCCCATGTAGTCTGCGCCGACTACCGATTCGCCCTCGCCACGGTAGACATCGATCTGAACGCTCTTCTGTCCATCCTTGACCGTCGTCACGACAAGTTTCTTGCCGGCAGGCCTGCCGTCATCGAGGATGGGATAGAACTTGCCGTCAGCGAGCTTGATGCCGATCGTACTCATGCTCCAGTGCCTTCCGCGGTTGGAACCGCTGACTCCGATTTTGCCTCTTCCTGCGGCGAATTGCAACTGCTGAGTGAAGTTGGCACTCCAGGCCTGGCCAGCACCGCGAGCCTCACCCTGCTTGTGAATGGCGCCACAGGGACTCCTTGGGAATTCAGCGTGGGGAGGATTTCCCTGGCTTGGCTCTTCTCCGTGCCTCGGCGGCAGCTTCCTTCTTGGCGGCTTTTTTCCAGGCCTTCTCCAGGGCCAGGCGGCTCCTGTCCTGCACATTGAGCGCCGTACGTTTCCTCTCCCATGAGGAGACTGCCCCTCCAGAAACCCCCAGGAGGGCCGCGAAGTCCTTGCCGTTCAAGCCGAGGCGTTCCCTGAGCTCACGAATGTGCGTGCCGGAAATGGACAGGGGAAGCTCGGGAACCAGGGAGGGAGCAGCTGGAGCCTGGGTTTTTCCAGACGGGGCAGCCGCCAGTGCCGCCGGGCGCTTTGCGGTGGGCAGCGTGGCCACGGCAGTGCCCTTTCTTGTGTCGCGCTTCTCCGGCTTGGCCTTCACCGGAAGACCCGACTGCGTACGCGTCACCCTGTCAGCGCCCGCAGCCTTCGCATCCTCCCCGCCCAGGTCCATCCCGAAGACAGCTGAAAGATCGGCCTCCGCGACACGCCTCCGCGAGCCACCCTTGACGACTGCCGACACCGCTTCCTCGACCTTGGCAGAGACAAGTTCTTCGTGGTTGACGCCCCGAAGGAGGAAGAGGAGCTCCGGATGCTCGTCGAGCCTCGCGCCGACGCCGTAGAGGACCGCTGCCACGTGCTTGCACATGTCAGCCCAGTCGGGGCAGGTGCAGGCGAGGGCAATCTCGCGCGGCTTGGGAAAGAGCCCCGTCTCGCGGTCGGTGACGACGGCCATGACTCCGTCGGCCAACTTGCCGCCCAGGAGATCAAGGATCGAGGCAATGCTGCCCGAGCAGCGTTCCTTTATGGCCTTCCAGGCCTTGGGGCCGAGGGGCTGTATGGTAATGGTAACTGTGTAGAGTTCGCTCCCTGCCACCTTGGCCCGGACCTCTCCCTCCAGGATCTCGAGGTGGCAGACCGAGCCGTTCCGCACGTAGGTCCGGCCGCGGGGAAGGCGGTTTTCGAAGTCGCTGTAGCTTTCCAGATGCGTGCACCAGGCCTTGCCCCAGAAGGTTTTCGCGATCGTTTTGCCCTCGATGTGGACGGGCAGGGCGGGCTTGCCCTTCTTCGCGAGCTTGGCCATCTCACGCTCGGCCCTGCGGCGCTTTTCGGCCACGCTGACATAGGGGGCCCACTGATGATATCCATATCCCATAGCATCCTCCTTCAAGGTTCCCTTTCAGCTTTCGGTTTACCAGGCGCGCGCGCGGTCGAGGTCGAGGCTCACCGTCGACAGGAGTTCCTCGTTCGTCATTCCGGTGAGCGCAAGCTCCGAGCCACCCTCGAGGAGGTCCCGCGCCAGTCCGGTCTTCTCCTCGATGAGGGCGTCGATCCGTTCCTCGACCGTGCCCCTGCACACGAACTTATGTACTAGAACGTTCTTTTTCTGCCCGATGCGGAAGGCCCGGTCGGTGGCCTGGTTCTCCACTGCCGGATTCCACCAGCGGTCGAAGTGCACGACGTGCGAGGCAGCCGTGAGGTTGAGGCCCGTTCCGCCAGCCTTGAGCGAGAGCACGAAGAAGGGTGGGCCGTCCTCCGACTGGAAGGCCTCCACCAGCTTGCGCCGGGCGGCAACCGGGGTGCCACCATGGAGGACGAGCCCCCGCCTGCCGAAGATGCCCGCCAGGAAGGCCTCGAGGGGCCCGGTCATCTCGCGGAACTGGGTAAACACGAGGACCCTGTCCTGCCGCGAGGCGATCTCCTCGCAGAGTTCGCCCAAGCGCGCGAATTTTCCGCTATCGGCCGCATCCCAGGCGCCGTCGCCAGAAAGCTGCGAGGGGTGGTTGCAGACCTGCTTGAGCTTCATCAGGGAGGCCAGGATGAGGCCGCGACGGGCTATTCCTCCAGCATTCCGGAGGGCTTCGGCGAAGTCCTCGACAACGGAACTGTAGACTGCGGCCTGTGCCTTCGATAGTCCGCAATAGGCCTTTATTTCCGTCTTGTCGGGAAGGTCGGCGATGACGCTCCGGTCGGTCTTGAGGCGCCGGAGGATGTAGGGCCTGACCAGGTTGCGGAGCGGCGCATAACGCTCTCCCTCCCGCTTTTCGAGGTCGGCGGCAAAATCCTTGAAGCGGGCGGCGCTGCCCAGGAGCCCGGGGTTCAGGTAGTCGAAGAGGGACCAGAGGTCGGAGAGGCGGTTTTCGACAGGGGTACCCGTAAGGGCGATCCTGCTGTGCGCACGGAGCTTCCGTACTGCCTTCGACTGGCTCGAACCGGGATTCTTGATCGCCTGGGCTTCGTCGAGGATGGCGAGGTTCCAGTTGAAGTCCAGCAGCCAGGGCTTGCGCCCGAGCATGCCGTAGCTGGTAAGGACTAAGTCGAGTTCGGCAAGGTCGTGCCCGTCATATGCGCCATCCATCGAGGGATGGATAAAGCGACAACGCAGGCTCGGCGCAAAGCGCTCGATTTCAGCCTTCCAGTTCGCGAGCAGCGAGGCAGGCAGGATAAGGATTGAAGGAGCAATTGTTTCCTTCGCCTGCCTCCTGCCCGGCCCCTTGGTTGATTCTCGTTTCTCGACCAGAAGCAGGGCAAGGACCTCGATGGTCTTTCCGAGGCCCATGTCGTCGGCCAGGCAGGCTCCGAGTCCGAGCCGCGACAAAAGCCAGAGCCAGCGGACTCCGCTCTCCTGGTAATGGCGGAGCTCCGCCTTGAGTTCCCTGCCCGGCAGCGCGAGTTCGATGCCCTCGGGCGAGCGCAGGCCATCGAGGGTTTCCTTCAGCCAGGGGCCGGCCGTCACGAGGGACCACTGTGCCACCGAGCCATCCATCGTAGTTGTGAGATCCGAGGGCGCGCCGGCCAACAGCCGCATGCCCTCCACAAAGGAGATGCCCTCCTCGCCAGCCTTTTTCCCGAGTTTTTTCCAGTGGGCCAAAGCTTCGGCCAGCCGCTCGGGATCGACCTCGACCCAGCGCCCCTTGATGAAGGCGAGGCCCGAAGTACCGGCAAGTATGTCCTTTATTTCCCGGGCCGAGAGGCTCTCTTCTCCGAGGGCGATACCTATGTCGAAGTCGAGCATCGAAGCAGCACCGAGGAGGCCCTTCCCGCGCGAGCCGATGCTCACCGTCACGCGCGGACGGGGTCGCTTGGCCCACCAGTCTGGCACGCGCACGAGGACCCCGCTCTCCTCGAAGAGGGGAATCTCCTGGAGGAAGCGATACGCTTCCTCGGCCGTCCACGCGAGCGGATGGTAGATGTCCTGGGCGTCGAGGAGTTCGCGCACGAGGGGGCTTTTCTTGGCGGCTTCGTGGATGGGCGTGAGGAGCTTGGCGAGTGCCTTCCGGTCGCCCTCACCGGCGAATTCCTGCAAGGCCTTTGCCAGTGGCTGGTAGCGTACCTTGTCGGAGGCCGAGAGCCGTGGGGCATAGGTGACCAGGAAGGCAAAGGGAAATTCAGGATCCTTTTTGTTCTCCGCGAGGTGGAAGCAGACGCGCCCGACCTGGTGCCAGAGCGGTGCCCGCGCGGCCAGGAAGGCTCCCAGACCACCGGCCTGGGCTGCTTCGGCGCAAACCCACTCATCGAGCGAATGCCAGAGTGCGCGGAACACATTGGCATCCAGGTATTCGGCCCCTTCCATGGGTGGCGCTGAAAGGAGAAGGGACAGGAGCTCGCTCTCGGGGGGAGGTTCCAGCGCCTCGATGCTGGCCACGCCCGTAGGTGTCTGACAGCGGAGCGTCAGATAGGAGGCGGCAAAATCGCGCCAGTAGGCGAGGTCTGCAGAAAGGAGAGTGCCTGCAGGACGGGAAGCCAGTTCGAAAAGGCCCTCGGACTCGCCTGAGCGGAAGGCTTCCAGCACGCGGCGCGGCGCACCCTCTTCGTCGCCGATCTGCTCCGCCCGCAGCCGCAACCTGCCCGAGGGGGTCAGGCGCAGGCAGGAGACTTCAGGGTTTCCGCTGGCCATGGGGGGATAGTAAGGCATGGGCGGGGAGAGGGATAGCGGTCCCATCGCTACGTGACCGAGGATGAAATTGGGGGGCCCTACCGGGATCTGATCCAAGAGACCTCGAATAGGCATGATTCTGCTCCGGGATGCCGTCTCCGAGTCCGAGCTCCCATTCAGGGTTGACTTCCTGGACTGGGCTGCGACTTCACCCAGTTTCAGGCAGGCTTTCGAAAAGGATTTTGTCGACCCGGCCTAGGCTGACACATACTGTCGCAGAATATGATGAACCATTATCCTGAAATGCATCCTTTTTTAAGGAATATCATTCCGTGCTCTTGACCTATAACCAGGAATGTATATCCTTATAATATGCTTCCTCGTCATCATGCTAAGCTTGATCTCTCCTTGTTTCCCGGCAAGGTTCTCGTCATTTTCGGGTCACGGCAAGTCGGAAAGACAACTCTTATAAAGAATTATCTGGCATCGACATTACTTAGGTCACGTTTTGAGTCGGGAGAGAACATCCTGATCCATGAGACGCTTGGCAGTAGGGATTTTCCCCGACTCAAGGCCTTTGCTCAGGGCCTCGAACTCCTGGTGATCGACGAGGCTCAGCGGGTCCCTGATATAGGACTTGCACTTAAAATTCTCGTGGACGAGTGCCCGGAACTCCGCATCCTCGTGTCAGGTTCCTCGTCCTTTGAACTCGCAGGCCAGATAGGCGAGCCACTCACCGGTCGGAAAAAGACCATCACCCTCTATCCAGAGTCACTCCTCGAACTGGCAACGGAATCCTCCCCCTACGAGCTCTCGCTTCGCATCCCGGAGTTTCTTGTGTATGGCATGTATCCGGCAGTCCTCACGGAGGCAGCTGTGGAAGGCAAGCGAGAGGTCCTTCGCGAGCTCGTCGGTTCCTACCTGCTTCGGGATGTCCTGGAGCTCGAGCGCGTGAAGGCTTCGAGGACTCTCCTCTCCCTGCTCAGGCTCCTGGCCTGGCAGGTAGGCTCGGAGGTCAGCCATAACGAGCTTGGGCAGAAGCTCGGGCTCGATGGCAAGACCGTCGCGCGCTGGCTTGACCTCCTGGAAAAGGCCTTCGTCCTGTTCTCACTCGGCGGTTATTCGGGAAACCTGCGCAACGAGGTCAAGCGGAAGAACAAGTATTATTTCTACGATGTCGGCATCCGAAATACCCTTATCGCCAATCTCAACCCCCTCGAGCTGAGGGACGACCAGGGAGCGCTCTGGGAGAACTTCATCATGCTCGAGCGCCTGAAATCGCGGTCCTACCTCGGCATCGATGCCAATCCCTTTTTCTGGCGGACCTGGGAGGGCAAGGAGATCGATCTGGTCGAGGAACGCGGCGGCAAGCTCTGGACCTATGAGTTCAAGTGGAATCCGGGCAAGGCCGCAATCTTGCCCAAGGTCTTTGCGGAAGCCTATCCTGGCTCGCCCTTCGAGGTCGTACATCGTGATAATTGGGCTGCTTTCCTGCTGGGCTGAGTAGAGATGACCCTCGCCGTTTGACAGAAGACTCCACCTTGGCTTGCCGGAAGCCGCTAATTCTGCCGGGTGTACCACGGCCGCAAGCTCTCAGCCAGTATAAGCCTGATCAACTACGACGAAATACAGTTTTTCCCGAGGGCACTGACAGCCCTCAAGTACTTCCAGGAGCCTTTGTTCACGAGGACCAGATCCTGGATTCCCTGGTCAGCCCATCCGTCTCTCGGAAACGCCGGAATAGATCTGCCGGGGTCGCATGATCTTTTGCTCGGCGTCATCGAAGGCTTCCAGCCAGTGCGCGAGCCAGCCACAGCAGCGCGGTACGGCGAACATAACCGTAAAGAGGCTCGCGGGCAGGTCCATCGCACGGTAGATAAGGCCCGAGTAAAAATCGACATTGGGGTAGAGGCGTCGTGAGATGAAGTATTCGTCGGCAAGGGCTACCCGCTCGAGTTCGAGGGCGACATCGAGAAGTAGGCTCCTCCCCGTGATCTCGAATACCTCCTCGGCAATGCGCTTGATGATGCGGCAGCGAGGGTCGTAGTTCGTGTAGACGCGATGGCCGAAGCCCATGAGACGGCATTCTCCTCGCTTGACCTTGTCGATGTATGCGGGTACGCGCTCGGGTGTGCCAATGGCCTCGAGCTGGCGCAGGACTGCCTCGTTGGCTGCGCCGTGGAGGGGGCCATAGAGGGCGGCTGCCGCACCGGCCAGCGCAGAGTATGGATCGCCATGGGCCGAGCCGATGACGCGCATCGCCGTCGTCGAGCAGTTCTGCTCGTGGTCTGCATGGAGGACGAAAAGGACGTTCAGCGCCCGCTCGAGGACTGGATGGGGCTCATAGCGCCCCTCGCCCATACGGAACATCATGTTGAGGAAGTTTCCGATGTAAGAGAGGGATGCGTCGGGGCGGTTGAAGGCGAAACCCTGGTTATGGCGATAGGCGCAGGCTGCGATCGAGGCCACCTTCGCGATCACGCGCTCTACCTGGAGCCTCCGGTTTTCGGGATCGGTGACCCGACGCGAGTCAGGATAGATGGTCGACAGCGAGGCTACCGAGGAGATGAAGACGCTCATCGGGTGGGCGTCGTAGCGGAAGGTTGAAACGAGGTTCTGGATGTTCATGTGGAGGAGGCTGTGTCCGCCGATCTCGCTCCGCCAGGCTGCGAGCTGGACCTCGTCGGGCAGCGTACCGAAGATGACCAGATAGGCTGTCTCCAGGAAGTCGGCCCGCTCTGCAAGCTCTTCGATGGGGTAGCCCCGGTAGCGGAGTATCCCCTTTTCGCCGTCGACGTAGGTGATGGAACTCCGCGTCGAGGCGGTATTTGCAAATCCAGGGTCGTAGGACATGAGACCGAAGTCGCTCTCCCCTGTGCGGATGGCCCGGAGGTCCATGGCCCGGACCGTGCCTTCCTCAATGGGGACCTCATAAATGACGCCGGTCCGATTGTCAGTGATGGTCAGACTATTGTTGCCCATTGCAAGGTTCCTTTCCTGTCGCACATCCGAGATGCCAGGAACAGCTTTCCTGTGCACTAACGCTACATGGTATTTTCAGATCCCGAGGAGGAGGTCCATGAACTGCCTGCCCTGGAGCGCCCCGAGGGTTCCGGAGGGCGCGGACAGTTCGTCATAGTACTGAAGGGCGTCGGGCTTCCAGTCGGCTCGGCGGATGGCCAGGGGCACGGGCGTCCGCGTGTGCTTGCCGGTCCGCAGGGGCACGGGATGGTCGGGGAGGACGGCTACCGCGACACTGGGATCCAGCGAGGCCAGGACGCGGCCGATCAGGCGGCTGTCGAAGTCCTCGATGGCCTTGAGCTTGAGCGCGAGGTCCTGGGCGTGCGAGACCTCGTCGAGGGCCTCGACGTGGACAAAGACAAAGTCGTGCGTCCTGATGGCTTCGAGGGCGGCGTCGGCTTTTCCCTCATAATTGGTATCGATATAGCCTGTGGCGCCGGGCACTTCGATTACGTCCATGCCCATGAGGCGACCGAGGCCCTTGATGACGTCGACTGCCGAGATGACCGCAGCCGTTACGCCGTAGCGCTCGGTCAGCCGGTGTATCGCACCGGCGCGGCCCCCGCTCCAGGGCCAGATCGCGTTGGCCTGTCGGGCCTGGAGAATGTCCCTGGAGCGGCCGATCAGGCTGCGGAGTGTTGTGGCGGTTAACTCCCCCGAAGCCGAGGTTGCCTGCGGAAGATGCTCCGCTGTGGGGTTGCCGTGGTTGTCGTCGGGCTTGTCACAGTGGATTTCGGCGTTGAACTGGGCTCCGGAAAGGACGAGGAGGTTCCGGTAGCTGAGGCCCTGGTGGAAGCGGACGGAGGCGGAACCGAGCTGGGCGTTCAGGAGCCTGATCGCCTCTCCTGCCTCCTCGGAGGGGAGCTGGCCGCCGGAATAGTCGCGCAGTATGCCGCCTTCGTCCTCGGTGACAAGGTTCATGCGGAAGGCGATGTCGTTCGGGCCGAGGGTGATGCCCTGGCTTGCTGCCTCGAGGGGGCCACGGCCACAGAGCTCCGTGGCGAGGTCGCAACCGAGGACCGACATGTTGGCAACGTCACTGGATGTGGGGAAGCCCTCGGGCAGTGTGAGCAGCGTGCCCGAGCGACCCTCCCGGGCTATACGGTCCATCGACGGCGTATGGGCGGCCTGGAGGGGAGTCCGGCCCCCGAGCTCGGGAAGGGGCTCGTCTGCCATTCCGTCCCCGAGGAAAATAATCGCCTTGCGTGGTGAGCTCATGGTTGGGCGAGAGATTCGCAAATGCATCCGATCGTGTCAATGATGCCGGCTCTCCAGCTCCCGCGCGGCGTCCACCATGGCGAGGAGGTTTTCCGGTGGCACCTCGTCCATCACGGTGTGCACCGCCGCCAGCATGTAGCCGCCACCGGGGGCCAGGATATCGATGACGCGTCCTACCTCGGCGCGGACCTCCTCGGGGCTGCCATAGGGCAGGATGCGCTGCGTGTCGATGGCTCCGCAGAACACAAGGCTCTTCCCGAATTCGCGCTTGAGGAGGGCCAGGTCCGACATCCGTCCTGCCCCCGACTGGATGGGGTTGAGGATGTCCACGCCGATCTCGACTAAGTCGGGCACGAGGTCGAAGACGTCGCCGTCGGTGTGGAAGAGCACTTTCGCCTTCGTCCTCGATCGTATGAATTGGATGAAATCGGCATGGACGGGCTTGAGCAGGTTCCGGTAACTCGCGGGCGATATCAGGAGGTTTTCCTGCATGCCGAGGTCGTCCCCGATCTTGATGATGTCAATAGTGTCGCCTGCCTCGTCGAGGAAGTGACCCATGAGGGTCTTGCAGAGGCCTTCGATCTTCCAGAAGAGGGCCGAGGCGAACTCGGGTTCTGCGGCGATGTCCATGAGGAGGGTGTCGAGGCCGCGCATCGCCTGGGCGCGCTCGAAGGGAAAGAGGAGCCAGGGGCAGCCAATGACAGCGTGCTGCCCGTCGGTAGCCAAGGCGCGGGCTCCGGCGCGCACATGGGCGACCCGGCTCGGATCGTCCATGTCTGGCCAGGGGTAGGCTTCGAGTTCGGCGATCGATGCTGCCTCTGCCAGGGGATGGATCCCCGGATACCAGGAACCGGGGGCGATCTCCCGCGCACCCCCGCCCCAGTCGTCGATAAAGTCCGCGTGGGGCGGCCGGTTTCGCGCGCGCTCGTACACGAAGGCAGGGAAACGGTCGAGGACCGAACGCGAATCCGCGCCGAGTCGTTCGAGGGCCTCCTCGGAGGGGAGGGCGGTCCCGAGCTCCGGCCAGTCGTAGATGTAGCGCGCTTCAGCCTGCATCCCGAGCTTTGCGCATAAGGCGCGGTAGGCCTTCATCTTGATGCCCGTGGCATTGGTTCCACCAATGATGATGGGCACCCGGTCGGGTTCCTCGTGTGCCAGGGTAGTCAATACCCGTTCGCGTCCTGTCATTGAAGCCTCCTCGCGGCGTGCCCTCTTATCATAGCGACCGGGGCTGGGCACTGCCACCAGGCGCCAGGCTTCGTGGCAGGCTCCCAAGGCTGGGCTCTTGGCGCAGAACGGGAAGGAAAGCAGAAACAGGCAGCATTGCTTCTGCCTGTTTCAGGTAGCGCCGATAAAGGGAACGGCTGCCTGGCTGTCGCCATAGCCGCAGGAATACTTCATGGTGACGCTGCCTCTGGCCGGCAACTGTTTTACCGTCCCCCGGGCTTTTTCGCTCCGGTATCCGTCAGGACCGTCGGTGGAAGGCAGGTGGAATCCGCAGGCGCCGCGATCCTCGTTATGGGTTATCCAGACCACATGGTGATCAAGGGAAGGGCCTTCCTGGCATACCCATCGGATTGTGCCGTCGGTGCAGACCAGGGCCGAGCCTATGTTTCCCCCCAATGCGTCCATGTCGCTTACGATTGCTACCAATTCCGGGTCGTAGATATCTGCCTGCCCTATCGATTTGATCACTTCGGGCAGCGCCGACAAGCCAGCTATCGTTTCATTTCGGATACGGACATGCGCCTGATCGAAGGTAGCAGTTGATAGGATTCTTTCAGCACCTTTGAAGGGAAAGTTGATATGGGCGAGATACATGTACTCCATGGCCTGCGCTGTCGGATTCTCCAGGAGGAGATCTGCATCCATCGACAGGCCATTGGCCGGAATCCGCAAACCCGTAATGCAGTGATACTCGGAGACAAAGGGGACGTGCCAGTGGCGGCGCCCCTTTAATCGCAGCGCCTGGCTTCCATTTTCCTCCGTCACTTCGATCCATGCTTCATCGAAGCGAGCGAGGGGAAGTTCGCCATGCTGGGGATGCGTGTCACCTTCGCCGGGATTGCCCATGGCGGTCATTCCGCAATGGATCAGGAAGCCTCCATAGTTCTGAAGGAAATTCCGGCCATATGCGGGCTCCTTCACGAAGCCGTCGAACTTCTGGCTTATTCCGTCGATGTTCCAATCCCATATCTGCTGTCCCAGATAGGGAAGCCAGACAAACTCACCGCGCCCTGCCTTGATCCTGGCAGCCTCGACGCCCGACCGGTATTGAAACAGGCTGACAGAGAAGGTCGGGGACAAAAGAAATTCCCGTTCCTTCTCCTTGAACATGGATGGATCAAGTGAGATGACCATTGTGCTACCTCGCTCAGCGCTGACGATACTAGTTATCTGCTTCCCTCATAGCCACAGCCACCCAAGGGCCTCTATGCCGGAACATATGACGCCATTATCGGGGCTCTCCGGGTGCCTGATATTGTGAATAATGCGTTTGATCTCGTGATAGGGGTACATGCAGCTTTTGACACCGGTCTCGCTCACTGGATTGATGTCGAAAAAAATGTCTTTAACGAGGTCGAAGTCCTTCTCGTTGAGGCTAAGGATCTCGTCAAGCCACCGCGCCTTGTCTTCCGGCGAGATGGCGTCCTCATATTCCAGCGAGGCGAGGACCATTTCGTAGATCACCGCGTTTCTCCGCTGGGCGTTCTCGATCCTGGCGAAATGCGGGATGTAGTGGACGAGCTGTGAGTCCTTTCCGATTTCCTGCTGGATGCGGTGGATCTCCTCCAGGAGGCCGGGATGGCGCAGGCGCGCCTGCATGATCATCGGAATATCCGCTTTCGTGATCCTGTTCTTCTGGAATGGGAATGGCGTTGTGTAGAGAGGCATCTGGCTCTCGTGGATGGTGAGTATGTTCTGGAGGACGACGAGAACCCTTTCCCCGAGTTCCTTGCCGAAGGCGATTTCGCAGGCCATGTCGAAGAATGCGTTCTTGTCCATTTGGGATCCCCAGCCATAGTTGGCGTGCGCCCATTGGAACATGAACAATCCGTACCATTCGAACATGAAGCCATTCACCCCGGCGACACCCTCCTCCGCGCTCGTGATGTGCTGCTCAATGTCGCGCTCGATGACCTGCACGTTGGGCTCGTCCTCATAGCGGATCATGTTGGACTCGAAGATCCTGAACAGTCGGCCCATCGTCGAGGTGATGGCGTTAGCCTCCGTGTCCCTGCCCCAAATGCGTTCTTTCCCGAAGGCGGCGATCCATTTCCTGAACTCCGTAGGTGGAACGTAGAGGGCAGGCGCCCAGAACAGGACAATGTCCTTGGGCATGCTTTCCACGCATTCATCAAGGAATGCGGGATCCTTCTCGAGGGGCGGCTGCCTGTAGGCACGGATGCCTATCACCGCGCTGGAATTCACCCTTCGAATCTCATTGTAGATCTGGTTCAGAAGCCACAGGTTGGCCTTGTGCTTGGCTTCCACCGGGGAGCTTGAGAGGCTGCCCCAGCGCGCCTTGCAGCGCTCGCATTCGCAGAACCAGAACCCTTCCTCGCTCTCCTCGAGGGTGAAGCCATCGAAGCCGATTTCAGCCAACCTTGCCATGCTCGCAAGGATGTACTCGATGTTTCCCTCGTCGCTCAGGCACAATGAGTCGAAATCGTTCATGAACCCCGATCCGGCGGGCGTCATCATGCGTTTTTCCGGATGCTTGATGCTGTACGCGCCGTTGTAGGAATTGAGTCCGACGTAGGCGAAGATCCTGAAATCCAGAGTGTGCGCCATGGCGATCAAGTCGGCGAGGAAATCATCCTCGATGTTCGGGTGGGAGTAGCGCAGCTTCAGCCATCTCTGGTTTTCCTTGTTCCAGATCTGCACCGGCACATCCCGGAATACGGTTTCAGGGTATCTCTCGAGCTCGAAGGGCCAGTACCCGTACATGACCATGTTCATCTGGTTTATCTTGTTGTCAATACAGACGTTCATGTACTCCAGCCACTCATCGTAGCCCCACAGCTGCATGTCGAAGCCGAGCCTGCCGTATCCTGCGTACCACGAGAAGGTAGGCGCAACGGCACGGTGTTCCACCGAAGGCCAATCGGTGATTTCACAGAGCGGGAGGGAAAATCCACCCTCCTTCCTGATAAGCAGCTGCTTTACCGTAGTGACCGCATTGATGAACCCTGCTTTTTCTCCGTATCTTGCGACGATCCTGTCAGCCCCGATTATCAGCTGGTAGCCCTGCTTCAGGAACAGGTCGCTGTTGTCTGTGTCGATACCTGCAAGCCCCTGGATAAAGGTGGCATTGATATTGTCATCCCGCGCTTCTTCCGCGGATATCCGCAGGTCTCTGCGGTTCCAGAACCTCATCCGCACTATTTCAAGGAAATCTTCTTGCTGGCGATCAGAGGGCCCCTCGAATGCAAAGGATATACCCGAAAAGAGTTTTGTGCATCCCGTGCCTTCTTTCACTCTTTTTGGTTCGGGCAACAACTTCAGCATGGTCGTTCCTCGCTTTCAGGCCAACAATAACCAGTCATGTCGCAATCCTGACGCGTATCCTTCATGCAAAGACTCCGGTCAGCTCCCGCGCCGTCTGGAAAGTTGCTCCCATTTCCTTGAGTCCGTCGATCACATTGCCGAGTTCGCGAAGCGCCACCTCGCCGCAGTTCCGGGTTATGAACTCGTCGGGGATGACCGTAGCTTCGCCGAAGTGGTAGCTTGTCTCCATTGGCCAGAACTCCCAGGGATGGATGTAGAACGCGAGTACTGGAGGAATGCCCCTGTCATCGCAAAACTGGATAAACCCCTTTGCCTTCTTGAGGAGCTGACCAGCACCCTCTGTCCTGAACAGCGGCCACTGATCGCGGTCGCGTTCAAGGCCTGGATCCTTGCTTTCCATCGTCATGTCAGCGAAGTTCGGGATTTCAAGCAGGGTGCTGTCTCCCTTTTGCGTCCAGTCCTTGCGGTCGGGATGGTAGGGTGCGAACTGTTTGCGGTAGAAGTACATCGGATATGTCACGTCGCAGGTGAACCCCAGTTCCTCGAGGGCGTTGACGACTGTCGTAGAGCCCCAAAGCCTTGGGCAACGGAAAGAACTTGTCTCGACGCCTGCAGCCTTTTCAACCCACTCCTTGCACAGGGCCAGCCTGGGCTTGACTTCGTGGGGGAGCAAGGCCTTCACGCCGGGTATCGGGAACAACTCGTCCCCGATGGTTTCGTGGAATAGCGAATGGCATCCGACTTCGTTGCCACTCGCCGCCACCATCCGCGCTACCTCCGGGTTTTCCTTTGCGCTGTCACCGGTGAAAAAGAAGGTGCCGCTCACTCCCTTTTTCCCGAAAAGATCGAGGAGGAGTGGCGTTCCATGCTTCAGCCCCTCGTAGAAAGGAGTAAAACTGCCTACGTCAGTCTCCATATCGACGCCGAGAAGGACATAAATAGGTCTCATGGCCGCTTCCTCCCTCCTTTCCGATTCCTGCTAGAATTCCAGCTCGTAGAGCTTGCCGATGGGCGCTGACAGGACTTCTACGCCGCTCTCTTTGATCGCGATACCTTTCTCCCAGCGCACGCCGAAACTGTCAGTTGCGATAAAGGTATCTATCTGGAAGGTCATGTTCGGCTTGAAGGGATAGTTCGAGATAGTCTCGGCCCAGGGCGCCTCGACCTCGATGAGGCCAGTACCGTGGAGGGGACCGTAGACGAAGTTGTCCTTGTAGCCCTTGTCCAGGTAGAATTTGTAGAATTCCTTTGCGACGTCGGCAGCGATGACGCCAGCCTTGAGTTGCCGCTCCGTCCAGTTGTGCGCTTCGAGGCAGAAGAGGACGATCTCGCGGCGCTTGCCCGTGAGCTTGCCGAGAACCAGGGGATAGCCTATCGAGGCCGAGTAGCCGTCGATCTTGGCCGAGAGGTTGAGCTGGACAATGTCGTCCTTCTCGAACTTGCGGTAGGAGGAGCGGGATATCGCGTGCCTCGTCGAAGCCTCGGAGAACACGTACATGGGGAGGCCCTCGTACTCGGCACCGTTCTCGTAGATAACCCGCTGGGCGACGCCGACCATCTGCAGCTCGGTCATGCCGGGCCTGATCTCCTTGATGACTTGCTGGCTTGCGAGCTCCGCGAGGCGATAGCCTTCCTTCAGACAGGCAATCTCGCTCTCTGACTTGATCTGCCTCAGCTCGACCATGATCTGGTCTGCCCTCACAATTTCGGCGGCGGGGAAAGCGGTTTTGATCCCTTCCATGATCACGACGGAGGTGTCAAGGTAGCTCGCGACGCCGATCCGGAGCTTGGCTCCAGTAACGCCAAGGCCCTTGAGCACGTCGCTGAAGCTATCCACCTTGAGCTCCGGATAAGCGGGGTCGGCGCTCTCGCGATAGTCCTTGAGCACGTAAAGCTTGTCGAGCTTGTTCCGGTCTCCGCCGAAAGCCCTGCTCTCGGGGCCAACCATCAGGGCTGCCGCCCCGGCCGCGCTGATCGCCACGCCGCAGCGCTCGAACAGGGGCCAGAATCCCGAGAAGTACCTTGTGTTTGCGTAATCGGCCTCGCTACCGTTCACAATCAGGGCGTCGAGCCGCTCGCGGACCAGGATTTCCGCCGCGCGGCGGACCCGCTCTTTGTACTCGCTGTCTGGTATGCGAATGTCTCCGTGCATGGTCATCCCTCCTCAGGGTGCTTGTGTGGGGTCTTGCCCTTTGCCGTAATCACATCTCTCTTGGTATTTGAATCGATAAGAACTACGATGATCAGGATTGCGCCTTTGACCACCCACTGCCAGTATGTGTTGATGCTGAGAAGCACCATCGCGTTGCCGATCACCTGCAGGAACAGTGCGCCGATGACGACGCCGAAGATCCGCCCGCGTCCTCCCATCAGCGACGTCCCACCTAACACGACAATGGTCATGACGTCGAACAGCAGATCATCGCCCAGGGTTACATTTCCCGCGAGCGTTTTCGCGGTCAGACCCAGTGCGCCGACCCCCGTAAGGACCGCGCTGAACACGAAGGCAAGAACGCCTATGTAGTTCACGTTTATGCCTGAAAGCTTGCTCGCCTCAAGGTTGCCGCCTACGGCATAGAAACTCCGTCCGGGTGAAGTGTGCGCCGTGACGACATAGAGGACGAGCGCGACGAAAAACATCAGGATGACAGGGAACGGTACGATGCCGACATAGCCGGAGCCCAGGAAATTGAAGCCTTCGGGCAGGCCGGATATGGGAAGCCCCCTGGAATACAGGTAATTGACACCTCTCACTACATTCATCACGACCAGGGTCGCTATGAAGGACGGCATCTTGCCGTAAACAACAAGTAGTCCGTTGATCAGGCCGATCACCACAGCCATTGCCAGCACCAGGACGATGGCCACCCAGACCGGCAGTCCGAGCTTGACCACAAAGCCCGCGAAGAAGATGGATACCATCCCGATGACCGAAGATACGGACATGTCCATCTGTCCGGTCAATATCGCGAAGAATTCGCCCATGGCGATGATAGCCGTAAAGGATGCCTGGCGAAGGATGTTCATGATGTTGTTGGTGGTCCTGAATTTTTCCAGGAACACGCTGCACAGCAGAACCAGGACTAGAAGCAGTATCAGTATTATCCAATCCCTGAGAAAGACCTTCCAAACTCCGCCGGAGCGTTTCGTCTTTCTGTCAATATCACTCATGTTAGCTCACCCCTAGCAGACTGTGGATGATGACCTCTTGCGTCCTTCTCTCCCCTTCGACAACATCCATGATCGAGCCTTCGAACATGATGTAGATCCTGTTGCACAGTCCCATCAGCTCCTCTAGCTCCGGAGACACGAGAACCACGCACTTGCCTTGTTTTGTGAACTCGTTGATCAGCTTGTAGATCTCGAACTTGGCGCCGACATCGATGCCCCTTGTATGCTCGTCAAGAAGGATTATCTCCGAATTCCGGAGCATCCACTTGGCGATGATGATTTTCTGCTGATTGCCACCGGAAAGGTTCTTGACGTTCTGCCACAGGGAGTAGTAGCTCAATTCAAGTCTTTCGTTTATCTCGAAGGCTGCCTTGGCCTCCGCAGCATGATCCTGGAAGAATTTGAATTTCCTGAATTTTTCCATGGATGGAAGAACCGTGTTGTCCTTGATGTCGAACAGCATGTTCAGCCCCAGGGTCCTTCGCTCGTCGGGAATCAGCCCTATCCCCAGTTTTTTTGCCTGCTGCGGGTTCTTTATCCTTGTCTCTTTGCCCTTGATGTGGATCGTGCCAGCCACGGTCCTGTGATTCCCGAAGATGGCATGCACAAGCTCGGTCTTGCCTGCGCCCAACAAGCCTGCAAGCCCTATGACCTCGCCCGAGCGCACGCTGAAGGATATATCCCTGAATGCCTTCTGCGCCGAGAGTCCCCTGACTTCCAGCATCGTGTCCCCGAATACCTCGTTGATGGGGGGGAATGCCTGCGTCAGCTCACGGCCGATGATCATCTTGATAAGCTTCGGCTTGTCGATATCAGTGACGCGCCCACTGTTCATCTGGCGACCGTCGCAGAGTACGGTGTAGGAATCGCAACATTCGAATATCTCGTTGAGTCGGTGGGAAATATAAATGACGCCCATCCCCCTCTTTTTCAGGATTCCGATGATCCTGTAGATGTTCAGGATGTCCTTTTCCTGGAGCACAGCAGTCAGCTCATCCAATATCAGGACCTTCGATTCGGACAGCACTGCCTTTGCGAGCTGCACGATCTGCTTTTCGGCCGTGCGCAGGTATTTTACGGGAACATTCAGGTTCACCTCGCACTGCAGAAAATCCATGAGCTCAGCGGCCTTCCTGCCGAGGGCCCTCCAGTTGATCATCCCGTACCTGGTCTGATAATGGCCGATGAAGATGTTCTCGAGGCCCGTCATATCGTTCATCAGCTGGAATTCCTGGTGAACGGCCTGAATCCCAAGCCTCTGGGAGTCCTTTACAGAATAGCTATGGATTCGTATCTTTTTTCCTTCCACATACAGTTCGCCTTCAGTCATGTGGTTTTCACCGATTATGCATTTGGACAAAGTCGACTTGCCGGCGCCGTTTTCGCCAACCAGTCCATGGCACTCGCCAGGCAACAGGGTGAAACTCACATCGTCCAAGGCCACCACGCCAGGAAATTCCATCCTGCAGTTCTTGAGCTGAATCAAAGGCGCATTTTCGCCCCGAACGCCGCCATCCACCCGGGTACCGCTGGTCATGCTGATCGCCTCCACCTATTCCGATTGCCGGAACCGCCATCCGCGGAATGATAGATACATGAATTAGTACAATGTAAATGTGGGCGAGGATAGGCTCCTCACCCACAGAATCATCAGCTACTTGTCCCTGCCTAGAGCCACGACCATGTCTGCCAATTGTAATTCTTGATATTGGCAGGAGTGATTCCCTCGGGTTGAGGCAGATTGTAGGTCGGAGGAAGCTTTTCGCCCTTTACGAGTGATCTGTAGATGGCATCCGTTGCCTGGTAGCCCAGGACGACAGGATCCTGGAGAACTTCGCCTATCCATGCCGGATTGCCCTTGGATATGAAGGTAAGGACATCCTTGTCGCCCGCAATGCCAATGAACTTCATGGCCGTGCGCTTCTGCGAGACGGCTGCGTTGTAGGCGCCGACGACTTCGGCGTCGTTATGGCCGCTGACGACATCGATCACGCTTTCTCTCTGAAGGACGTTCTCGACGAGGTCCTGCGAGGAGGCCCGGCTACCAGCGCCCGAGTCGCCCTCTTCAATGATCCTCGCCTTGGGGAAACTGGCCAGGATCGTTTCCTTGAAACCGTTGAACCTGTCCGCCGAGACCTGACCCGATGTCGGCCGCGACACGAACAGGCACACCGGGTTGGTCTTGCCCAAGGTCTTCAGATAGGTTACAGCGATCTTGCCGGAGATCACGCCCAATGCCTTCATGTCATGTCCCACGAAGGTCGCCCATACCGCATCGGATGGCTTCGAAGGCTGTTGCTTGTAGTCGCCAATGACGAAGGGGATTCCCTTCGCCACATTCTGCTTGATTGTCGGTATCGCCGAGGATGCATCGGCCGGAAACAGGATGATGCCTTTTGCATCGGCCGCGAGAAGGCTTTCGACATTGTTCAGCATGGTTTGGACATCTGAATGGGAATCCTCGAATTGGAACGCGAAATTGGCAGCCGGATGATCTGTTGCCCACTTCTTGCAGCCATCGATGACTCCAAGATACCAGGTATAGGCTGTCAACTCCATGATGCTTACACCTATGAGAGTTTGTTTGTCCTTGGCCTGCGCCCACGTGCTCATTGACGATAGAAGCACCATCGCCAGAATCATCGCTCCGAACCGTTTCATAGCCACCTCCATTTAGCAGCTGCCTGTCGATATATTGCCAACGTTGTCGGCAACGTTTACTATCATATTTTAGTCCCCGGCTTTGTCAAGATAAATCCGGCATTTAGTGAAGAGTGCACCACCACAGGCCAGCCTCGTCGTTTCACTCGAAGCTCATGTCCAGCTTCAGATCGGGTATCCCAAGGTCGTGTAATAGGCAAGATTGGCCTGGCGCGAATCGAGGCGGCCATACTGCGCGACAACGGGGACGCTCGAATCGACCCTTATCGCGTATTGCGTTTCAAGCGGCACGACTAGCCCTATATCGTCCTTTAAGTCCATTCTGAAACAGCGCACCTTTTCCGGACCCACGGCAAGCCTTGGAGTCTTGACGGGTGGTCTGTCCGAAAAGTAAAGAGTCATGACGACCTGTGCTTCTTCCGTTCCCATGTTGAGAACGATGACCGACTCGTGCCCCTTCAAGGGGAAGTCACCCGGAGGCGGTAGATCCGCGTCAGGGAAGATCCATACCTTCCTTCCAATTCCATCCAGCATCGCCGATTCTCCTTGACGACAGTTTTGTATCCAGCGTTGCGATGTCTTTCCAGGGCCGCAACTGCAATTTCATTCTGCCTTGTTCCATCTTCTCTTGACTGCGCTTGACAATTGCCATCGTTGTCGACAACGATGGCTATATTCGAGTGCTTTCCCTGTCCTGTCAAGAAAAATAGTAGGAATTCGGCGGCCTGGGCGCGGCACTGGAACCACGTATCGGAAGCATCCTTCTCGCAAAGGGATCTGCGGGATGCTATTTTGGATTACAGGCGAGCCTATTCTTCTGCGTTGCCGCAATCACCGCAGCCAGCCCCGTACTGAAAGGGAGAACCGAAAAATGACGACGCTCAAGGACCTTGCAATGGAGACGGGCTTTTCGATTAAAACCGTCTCGCGAGCGATCCATGACCATCCTGATATCAAGGCTGAAACCAAGGCTGCCATCATGGAAGTGGTCAGGAAGCGATCCTTCACCCCCAACTGGGCAGCGCAGAGTCTCCGCAGCCAGCGCACCAGGACTATCGGCTTTATCGTACCGGATATCACGAACGGTTTTTTTGGAGAGATCGGCATGGGCGTGGATGCCTTTTTCCGCGCGCAGGGGTATACGACCCTCATCTGCTTCACCTCGAATTCCCGGGAAAACGAGATCGCATCGATCCGGTCTCTCCTGGCGAAAAGCATCGACGGCATCATACTCGCACCTGTCGGCAACTCAGGCGAGTATCTCGACGGGGTACCGAATCTCGCCGATACCCCGTTGATCCTGATCGACAATCGCCTGAGCGGCCCTCCGCGCAACTATGTCCTGCAGGACAACGAACGCAACTCCGCGCTTCTCACGACCCACATGCTGGGGCACGGCCACAGCCGCGTTGGATTCATCAGCGGACCCATCGAGGAGTCCTCCGCTCGCGAGCGCTTCGTGGGTTTTCGCGAGGCTCTCGGCAAAGCAGGTTTATCCTTTGACGATTCCCTCATCCGGAGCGGAGACTGGGGGATTCGGGGGGGCTTCGATGCCACCTTGGAGTTGCTCGGGACAGGCGAAGGGATTCGTCCGACTGCCCTGATATTCGCCAGCTCACCGCTTCTCCTGGGCGGCTATAAAGCCATCCATGAACTCGGTCTGGCTATCCCCGAGGATATAGCGGTGGCCTCCTTTGAGCATCCCGACGTCATCGACGCACTTTCTCCCCGGCCTACGACCTTGGGCAAGATCGAAGCGGACATTGGAGCGGCTGCCGCGAGCATGCTTCTTTCCCTGATCGACAAGAAGGAGACGGACACTTCGCTCGAGACAATAATCCCAGGCGAGCTCATAATCGGGGGATCATGCGGTTGCGCAGCACTCATCCATTGAGATATGGCCCTTGTCCATGGCATATTCCGCCTTCCTGAGTTGCGCGGACTCTTGAGCGCGAAATCCACGGCGACGTGATCAGAAGCCTTCGCTCCCCTCAGGGCGGGGGGGCTTATCGAAGTGGCTCTAGAAGACTGGCGGCGTCCAGGGGATCGGTTGCCCAGATTCCAGCTGCCATTTCACCTCGTGCGGGACTCCGCGAAACCAGCCAGTGTCGACCCGGCCCCTCCGCTGCGCCCACCGACCTCGATGACCAGGTCGATCTCGCGGCTGGCCTGGTCGCGGTAGAACCAGAAGTGCGGCCGCGCGGAATCGACAGCGGCCAGCTTCCTGAGTTCCGCGAAGACAAAGCCCTCCCAGACCGCGCCGATGAACGGCGACGATGGCAGGGTCCGCGCATCGAGTCCGAGCATCCAGCACAGGAGACCCGAATCACGGAAGTACAGCTTTGGGACCTTCACAATGCGCTTGCCGCGACCAAGCGGGCAGCAAAGAGGCGGGGAAAGTGCATGTTTGCAATTATAACTCAGCAAGTCCGTTTTGCAAACATGGCATATATTTATTTTCTGTTAAATAAATTAGTCCTCGGATACTAACCTGCAATATCTGGCTTGAAGACTGAAGGCCGGCCCACTCCCGTCCATCATGGATACCGCCCAAGCTGGGCGGTATCCGCGCTCCGGCCTAGCTCGCGCACTCCTCGGCGGTGCTGCCGATCCTGTCGAACTGGCTGTTGTAGATCTCTGCATAGAACCCGCATTGGGCGAGGAGTTCCTCGTGCCTGCCCTGCTCCACGATGTTGCCGTCTTTCATCACCAAGATGAGGTCGGCGTTCTTCACCGTCGAGAGGCGGTGGGCGATGATGAAGCTCGTGCGGTCCTTCATGAGGTTGTCCATGGCCTTCTGGATCAGGATTTCCGTGCGGGTGTCGACGGAACTCGTGGCCTCGTCGAGGATGAGCATCTTCGGGTCGGCGATGATGGCCCTCGCAATGGTGAGGAGCTGCTTCTGGCCCTGGGAGATGTTGTTCGCCTCTTCGTTGATGACCGTCTCGTAGCCCTGGGGCTGTGCCCGGATGAAGTGGTCGGCATGCGCGGTCCTGGCCGCCTCGAAAACCTCTGCATCGCTGGCCTCGGGGCGTCCGTAGCGGATGTTCTCCATGATCGAGCCGTTGTAGAGCCAGGTATCCTGGAGGACCATGCCGAAGCACTTCCGGAGGTCCTTGCGCGTGAAGGTGCTGCCGTCGATCCCGTCTATCAGGATATGCCCCGACTCAAGGTCGTAGAAGCGCATGAGGAGCTTGACCATGGTGGTCTTGCCCGCGCCCGTGGGACCCACGATCGCGATCTTGTGCCCGCGGTCCAGGTCGCTATCCGCGGGATTGGCAGTCTCGGGGCTCTCATCCTTTTCGTCCAGGAATTCGAAGACGCGCTCTGCCGCCGCAGCGGTCTGCTGGAGCACATTCGAGATGTTGGCAAGCTGGGAGAGGGGCATGGTAAAGGAACGGACATACTGGATAAAGGCCTGGATGTCGCCGACCGTGATGGCCTTCGGGACGGCGTAATAGCCCCCGAGCATGGAAATGGCGACATAGCCGAGGTTCCCGATGAACATCATCATCGGCATCATGAGCCCGGAGAGGAAGGTGGACTTCCAGGCGACAGTGTAGAGCCTGGCGTTGTGCTTCTCGAAGGCTTCGACGCTTTTTTTCTCGCCGTTGAAGGCCTTCATGACGAGGTGGCCGCCGTACATTTCCTCGACGTGGCTGTTGACATGTCCGAGGTGTTCCTGCTGCGCCTTGAAGAGCTTCTGAGACCTCTTGATGATAAAGCTCACGAAGACCATGGAGACGGGCATGATGACCAGGGCCACGAGGGTGAGCTTCCAGCTGATGGAGAGCATCATGGCCATGACGCCGAGGACGGTGGCCACCGAAGTGACGATCTGGGTGAGGCTCTGGCTCAGGGTCTGGTTTACGACATCGACGTCGTTCGTGATGCGTGAAAGCACCTCGCCGTGGTTGGTGCCATCGAAGTACCGCAGGGGCATGCGGTTCATCTTCTCGGAGAGGTCCCTGCGGAAGCGGTAGGTGATCTTGACGGCGATGCCTGACATGACCCAGCCCTGGATGTAGGAAAAGATGGCCGAGATCACGTAGAGACCGAGGGTGAAAAGGAGGATGTTTCCGATGCTGGTGAAGTCGACCTCTCCCTTCCCGGAAAGCTTGGCCATCACTCCCTCAAAGAGCTTCGTGGTGGCCTGGCCGAGGATCTTGGGCCCTGCAATGGAGAAGGCTGTTGAGACGAGGGCGATCACCCAGACGGCGATCACGGCCACGCGGTACTGCCCTATGTAGGCGATGAGGCGCCTCATCGTTCCCTTGAAGTTCTTGGCCTTGGCCCCGCCGCCCATCATCATGCCAGGAGGGCCCATGCCGGGGCCGCCCATGCCCGGTCCGCCCATGCCCGGGCCGCGGCGGGCTCCAGAGGCACTGCCAGTGGCTGGGCCAGAAGTATTCCTGTTGCTGTCGCTCATCGCAGTTCCTCCTCGCTGAGCTGGGAGGTCGCTATCTCCTGGTAGGTTTCGCAGCTGCCCATGAGGGACTCATGGCTGCCGATGCCGACGACACGGCCATCATCCAGGACGACGATCTGGTCGGCTGCCTTGACGGTCGCCACACGCTGCGTGACGATGATGACCGTAGCGTCTCCCGTCTCCTTTTTCAGCGCGCGGCGCAGGGCGGAGTCGGTCTTGAAGTCGAGGGCGGAAAAACTGTCGTCGAAGATGTAGATGGGGGGACGCTTGACCAGGGCCCGGGCTATTGAAAGCCGCTCCTTCTGCCCGCCCGATACGTTCGCGCCTCCCTGGGAAATCGTCCGAGCCAGGCCCTCGGGGCTCTCGGCTATGAACTCAGCCGCCTGGGCTATCCTTGCCGCGCCTTCGAGAGCCTCCTCCGAGGCTTCCTCGTCGGCATAGCGGAGGTTTGATCCTATCGTGCCGGAGAAGAGGTTCGCCTTCTGGGGGACAAAGCCGATCTTTTCGCGGAGCTCGACCTGGGATAGTTCGCGGACATCGATGCCGCCCACGAGGACAGAGCCATCGGTCGCATCGTAGAAGCGCGGGACGAGTCCGACGACGCTCGACTTGCCCGATCCTGTCGCGCCGATGATGGCCGTGGTCTGGCCTGGCAGAAAAGCTGATGCCGTGGAGGACGTCCTCCTCCGCACCCGGATACCTGAAGGACAGGTCCCTGAACTCGATGCCCATCTGGGCAGCAGGGGCGAAGGCGCGGGGGCTTGCGGGATCCTTGACCGATGCCTCGGTCTCCAGGACCTCGGCGATGCGGTTGGCGGAGACCTGGGCCCTCGGCAGCATCATGGACATCATGATGAAGGCGAAGAAGATCTGCATTGCATATTGCATGAAGGCCATCATGTCGCCGACCTGCATCGAGGCCTGTGCGACCTGGTGGGCGCCGACCCAGATGATGATGAGGGAGACGCCGTTCATGATGAGCATCATGACGGGCATCATCACGACCATCACCCGGTTCACGAAGAGCAGGTTCCCGGTCAGGTCCTTGTTGGCCTTGTCGAAGCGTTCTTCCTCGTGGCCCTGCATGACATCGTTGTTCGTGCGGGTGATGAGGGAAGCCGTGGAGAAGGTGTCGAACTCGTGCAGGGAGAATCCCTCGACCTTGGTGAAGACCGCCCTGCGGAGGTCCCGGGAAATGCCCGACGCGACACGCGCAGAGATGTAGCCGACCAGGATCGTGGCGACTGCGCCGAGGAGGGTCAGAAGGAGCATCATGGCGCCAATGCCCAGCATGTAGCTGCGCTGGATCGCCGCCTCGTCCATGCCCGCTGGCAGCTTCGAAAGGTCAAAACCGCCTTGGGCAGATGACTGACCGTCCATGGCGGCTGCGGCCAGCTCGCCCTCTCCGATCCGGGCACGACGAGTTCGTAGTCGGACAGTATCCGCGAAGCCATGCCACCTTTCATGAAGAGGGATAGCCTGTTCATGGTGGTTTCGCGCAGGGCTTCGGGGATGGCTCCCGCGACGCCCCCCTGCTGGATGCCGACATTCACGATCTTCGACAGGTAGTCAGGCAGGGCCAGGTCGCAGTTTGCCTGCCCGTAGAGCAGGAGTATCGCCGCCAGGATCCAGCCGAGATATGGCTTGATGTAGCTAATTAGGCGTTTCGTTGGTCCTTGTACCCCTTGTTGCCTTGCATGAGAAATCCTTCCGCCTCACCGAGGAGACCGATCAATGTCTTCGATCTTTCCTCGCCAGGATGGAGTACGAGTTCGTCCATCTTCCTCTCGACAAGCCCCTTGTCTTCAAGCTCTGTCACCATCTGGGTCACGTTCGAGGCTGATACATGGAGATGGCAGGCGATGTCCGAGACCCGCATCCCGGCCTCGCCCTGGGCCTCGTTCTTCCGTGATTGTCATGGTTTCCATAGCTATCCCTTCTGCCCAGACACAGCAATTGGTTAAGCAACTAAAATATTTCGTTTCTAAGCTATCGCTCCAGCCCTTGAGAGGCAAGGGGAGACGAATTCAATTCATGGCCTGTTTGTCTTTGCTTCATCTGCTGAAGCAGGGAGGGGGCGCAGACGGCGTAGCCGATCTGGGTTGCGGCATAAGGCTCGGTTTCAGGCTCGCGAAACCAAGCAGTGCCAGCCCGGCCCCTCCGCAGCGCTGTCCGCTCAGGTCGCGACAATGTCGGGCAGGAGCCTGTGGAATTCCTTCCGTACAACTTCGTAGCATTCGCAGACCCGGGCCTCGAGGCCTGCCCTGTCGATGACAGTGATGTGCCCACGGTTGTACTGGATGAGGCCAGCCGCCTGCAGCTTGCCCGCCGCCTCGGTCACGCCCTCACGCCTGACGCCCAGCATGTTCGCGATGAGTTCCTGGGTCATGCAGAGTTCGTTGGAGGGAAGACGGTCGAGGCTGAGGAGGAGCCAGCGGCAGAGCTGCTGATCAACCGAGTGGTGACGGTTGCACACCGCGGTCTGCGCCATCTGGCTGAAGAGGGCGAGGGTGTAGCGGAGGAGGAGGTGCTGGAGCGGACCGGCCCTATTGAACTCTTCCTTTAAGTGGCTGCCTCGTAGCTTGTAGGCCTCGCCAGCACTCTGGACGACAGCCTGGTTGGGGGTTGTCTCGCCGCCCATGAAGAGCGCGATGCCGACGATCCCCTCGTTGCCAACCACCGCTATCTCGGCCGAGGCGCCGTTCTCAAGGACATAGAGGAGGGAGACTATCGCCGTCGTAGGGAAATAGACGCAATTCATAGCGTCCCCCGATCCATGCATCACATCTCCGAGGCTCAGTTGCGCATACTCGAGGTTGGGGAACAGACGCGCATAGTCGGCATCGGTAAGGGAGGCCAGGAGATGGTTCTGGCGAGGGGTAGCAAAGATTCCGGGGCTTGTGGCAATCACAGGGAGCACCTTTCAGGATTATATCCATGGATGTGGCAGGAAGGGATCGCCTGCGGATCCAGGCCCCTTCAGGAACAATCTACCATGTATGTTCGCTGCCGTACAGACGGTCGCCCATGGCGCGCGCATACTTGATGCGGTAGTCCCCTGCATCAAACCCCGGTTTGCAAGCGGGGAGAAGGCGTTGATCGGACAGGGAGGATGGGAATGGCCTCCAAGAAGTACATGACGGGCTCGCAGGAATACTCCGAGAGCATCATCAACACGGTGCGTGAGCCCCTCATCACCCTCGACCAGGACCTCCGCGTGGTCTCTGTCAGCAGATCCTTCTACGGGGTCTTCAAGGTCAAGCCCGAGGAGACGGTGGGGCAGCTCATCTATGACCTCGGCAACAAGCAGTGGAATATCCCGAAGTTGCGCGAGCTCCTCGAAACCATCCTTCCCCAGAAAACATCCTTCGACAACTACGAGGTCGAGCACGATTTCGCCACCATAGGGCGACGCATCATGCTCCTCAATGCGAGGCAGATCCAGCGGGTCCAGGGCAAGGAGCGGATCATCCTCCTCGCCATCGAGGACATCACCGAGCGGCGTGAGATCGAGAACGGTCTTGAGCGCGCGCGCAAGGAGCTGGCCGCTACCAAGATCGCCGAGGACGAGGCCCGCGAATATTCGGAAAGCATTATCAACACGGTGCGCGAACCACTCATCGTCCTCGACCAGGACCTCCGTGTCGTGACCGCGAGCCGTTCCTTCTATTCTGTATTCAGGGTCAAGCCCGAGGAGACGGTGGGGCAGCTCATCTATGACCTCGGCAACAAGCAGTGGAACATTCCCAAGCTGCGGGAGCTCCTCGAGAAAATCCTTCCCGAGAAGACGAGCTTCGATAGCTACGAGGTCGAGCATGATTTCGCCACCATCGGGAAGCGCATCATGCTCCTCGACGCCAGGCAGGTCCAACGGGACCAGGGCAAGGAGCGGATCATCCTGCTTGCCATCGAGGACATCACTGCGCGCAAGGAAGTGGAGACGGCCCTCCAGGAGCTCAATCGCCAGCTCGAGGCGACCACGACACGAGCGAACGACATGGCGGCGGCTGCCGCGCTGGCCAATCAGGCCAAGAGCATCTTCGTGGCCAACATGAGCCACGAAATCCGCACTCCCATGAATGCCATTCTGGGCTTTGCCCAGGTTTTGGAGCGCGACCCTTCGCTGAGCGCCGGGCAGGCCGAGCATGTCCGGATCATCACCCGTAGTGGCGGATACCTGCTTACACTTATCAACGATATCCTGGAAATGTCCAAGATCGAGGCAGGGCAGATCACCGTCAACGAGACTGCTTTCTGCCTGCATGACCTTCTGGATGACCTGGCGCTGATGTTCCGCTCCCGTGCCGAAGCCAAGGGATTGCAGCTCCTTATTGACTGGGACGAAAGTGTGCCGCGCTACGTTTCTGCGGACGAGGGCAAGTTGCGGCAGGTTTTTGTCAACCTGATGGGGAACGCCGTCAAGTTCACGGAAAAGGGCGGGGTCGCAGTGCGTGTTCGCGCCGATGCGGTAGCAGGAACAATCGTGGGGAGGAAGGCAGGCCTCCTCCTGGTAGCCGAGGTGGAAGACAGTGGGCCGGGCATCCCCAATGAGGACATAAATCGGATTTTCGATGCCTTTCAGCAAGCGGCAACAGGTGTGAAAGTGGGCGGCACTGGCCTGGGGCTGGCGATCAGCCGCAGGTTTGTGGACCTGATGGGCGGCCGCCTTACGGTAGAGAGTCAGGTGGGCAAGGGGAGTTGTTTCCGGCTCGAAATACTGCTTGAGAGAGCCCAGGAGCTTGCCCGACTGGAGGAACCGGTCTCGCAACGCGTTGTCGGCTTGCAACCTGGCAGCGGGCCGTATCGCATCCTGGTGGTTGACGATATTGCAGACAACCGCACCCTGCTGCTGGTGTTGTTGCGATCTGTAGGCTTTGAGGTTGCCGAGGCAATAAACGGCGTGGAAGCCCTGGAGGTCTTTGAGCGCTGGTCGCCCCATGCGGTGCTCATGGACATGCGCATGCCAGTCATGGACGGCTACGAAGCTACCCGAAGGCTCAAGGCTACAGCAGCCGGGAGTGTCACCCCTGTCATCGCCATAACCGCCAGCGCCTTCGAAGACGATTTCGAGCGGGTGATGGCCACCGGCATCTATGCCCATCTCCGCAAGCCCCTGCGATCGGAAGACCTGTTTGAGGTGCTGGGGAAATGCTTGAACCTGCACTATGTCCTTGCCGATGAGGAAAGCGCTGTCCAGGGCCATCCGAACCTGGCGCAGTTGAGCGCGAAATCGCTGGCGGCCCTGCCGCGGGAATTAATCGGGGCCATGCGACAAGCCGTGAACGAATGCGACGTTGCGCGATTGACGGAGCTGATCGCTTCAGTGGAACAGCTTGATGCAGCTTCAGCCCGCGGACTGCAAGCCCTGGCGGACAGGTACGACTACACAAGGCTCGGCCAATATCTGGGAGAAGTAGACAATGAGTGATGCTCGGGAAACCATCATGGTGGTGGACGACACCCCGGCAAATTTGAAACTTATGCAGGAAATGCTGCAATCCAAAGGCTATCGTGTACTGGCCGCCCCAGGCGGAAAGATAGCCTTGAACGCCATCGCGAAGAATCCGCCTGACCTCATTCTGCTGGACATCAACATGCCGGAGATGAGTGGCTTTGAGGTATGCGAGCGATTGAAGGCCGATGCTGCGCTGAAGGATATCCCCGTGATCTTCATCAGCGCCTTGACTGAAACTCATGACAAGGTCACTGCCTTTGCCGTAGGCGGCGTGGATTATGTAAACAAGCCCTTTCAGTTTGAGGAGGTTCACGCCCGTGTTGAAACCCACCTCCGTCTCCGTGCGATGCAACGCGAAATCGAGGAGCGCCGCCAGGCCTTTCTCCTGACTTCCATGGATGGCTATTGCCTGGCTGATGCGAATGGCAGGATCCTCGAGGTCAACCAGACCTATTGCCGCCTCTGCGGTTTCAATCAGGAAGAACTCCTGGCCATGAACCTGTCCGAGCTTGAGGTCGGAGAGCATGAGACCGACATGCCAACCCGGATTCGGAAATTCGCACAACTCGGCGAAGGCCGCTTCGAAGCCCTCCATAGCCACCGCGATGGCAGCGTCTTCGATGTCGAGGTGAGCGCGAAATTCCTGCCTGACAAGGGAGGTCGGCTCATCCTTTCGATCCATGACATTACGGAGCGCAAACGCAGCGAGCTGCAGCTCCGGAAAAACCTGGCGGAGAAGGAGGCGCTCATCGCCGAGATTTTCCATCGCACCAGAAATAATATGATGGTAATTATGTCCATCCTCTCCTTCGAGGAGGACCTGGCCAAGGATGGACTTGTCAGCGCGATAGTGGACAGGACGAACTCACGCATCCAGTCCATGTCCCTGGTCCATGAAAAACTCCTGGCTTCGCAGGACATTTCGAGCATCAACCTGGGCGACTATGCCAGGGACCTGATCAGCTCCCTCATGAAGGCGAAGGCCTTTCCTGGGACGAGGATCACCATGAAGATCTCGACGGAAGCGGTGCCCATGCTTATCGACGCTGCTGTCCCCTTCGGACTTCTCCTCCATGAGCTCCTTTCAAACGCATTTAGCCATGCCTTTCCAGGAGACAGGAGGGGAGAGGTCCGGGTGAAGATCACAAAGACTCAGGACGGAGAGATCCAGCTCGATGTCTCTGACGATGGAGTAGGGCTGCCCGAGGGTTTCGATTCCCGCAAGGCAGGAAAACTCGGCTTCCAGCTCGTCCATGGCTTGGTAGAGCAACTTGGTGGCATCTTGAGCCTCGACTCGGCGAGTGGACTGACCTGCACTGCACGCTTCAAGGAGTCCCGGTTCACGAGGAGGGTCTGAGGGCCTGCACCGCCTCGTTCAACGCGGCCAGGCTTCCAGTATCATTTTAGCCAGGCCCTCATGGTTGTTGGCAAAATGGTGGCAACCTTCGGGCATCCTGGCCCGGTATACGCCGACAAGCCACTGCTCTCATTCTTTGAGTATCATCGTGGCTTTACTTTTATAAACCATCACTTTAGAATGGTTATATGAACCTGCATCGCTTGCTGGAAGCCCGCCTTGTTTCCGAACTCGACAGGCCCACCGCCACCATCCTTTTAGGACCGCGCCAGGTTGGGAAGTCGTTTCTCTTGAGGCGCCTCGAGGAAATCGCCCAGCAGCAGGGTAAGCGCACGACCTTTTTTGACCTTGAGCGGCCAGACCACCTTCGCCAGCTCTCGGGGAGTGACGAAGAACTCCTGGGTCTCTTTCAATCAAGCGGCGATGTGGTATTCCTCGATGAGTTCCAGTATCTGGAAAACGCCACGAGGTTGTTCAAAATCCTCTCAGACTCGCGGTCCGGACCCAAAGTCATCGCCTCGGGTTCTTCGTCGATCGAAATCCACAAGCACCTGAAGGAGAGCCTTTCCGGTCGCTTCCGTGCTTTTCTGGTGCATCCCCTGGAATGGATGGGGGAGTATGATCAACTAAGGCAGGCCTCGTGGCCGGACTACCTGCGATTTGGAGGATTGCCAGGCCTGCTTCACGAGACTTCTGACGCTGATCGCATGGAACTATTGTCAAACCTGGTGTCGACTTACCTGCTCAAGGACATCAGGGCGCTGATACAGGAAGAGAATGTCCGGGCCTTCAATGCCTTGCTCTACATGCTGGCACAAAACCAGGGGAGTCTCGTGTCTACCGCATCCCTGGCCCGTAAAATCAGGCTTTCGGAACCGACCCTGGCTCGCTACCTGTACATCCTACATCAGACCTACACGGTGTTTCCTTTGGGGAGCTTTTCCCGAAACCTTGCCAACGAGCTGAAGAAATCCAGAAAGTACTATCTGTACGATCTGGGGATCCGGAACATGCTGGTCAAGGATTTTTCGCTCCTTGCTTCACGTCCAGACAAGGGAATCCTTGCCGAAAGCGTGGTGGAGGCGAGCCTGCGGCGGCGATTGCAGCCCAACGAAACCCTCCATTTCTGGCGTACGAAACAGGGCGATGAGGTCGATTTTGTCCTGTGTCGTGACCGGACTCCCGTACCGATCGAAGTCAAGGTGAGCTTCCACGGCAGTCAGGATTTCCGGAGCCTTCACAAGTTCCTCGATGCCTACCCCGATGCACCGGCTGCCTATCTCCTGACGCTTGAGGACCGGTCCCCGGAGTCGGATCCCGCAGAGTACTCTTATTCGGGAAGAACAATTTCTGTCCAGTCCTGCCAGTCTGCCGCAACGATGGAGTTCTTCGCTTCATAGCGGCTCTTTCAGATGGAATTGCCATGACATGACAGTCAGTTCGATTTCTGTGATTGATCAAGACGCTCCTGTCGCGGGCACTCGAGATCGACGAAGCCCTGGCTGGGCGGAGACGATATTCGCAACATCTTTGCTCTCGCGAACCTCCTCGAAAAGCAGGGCATGGAGGTCAGGTATGCGGAAAACGGCAAGGATGCCATAGCCCGGCTGAAGCAGAGCCCGGCCATGGGAGTCGTCCTGATGGACCTCATTATGCCCGTGGACTCGGAACAGATCCTCTCGCTGTTTCGGGTATGGCTGCACCGATGGGCAGAGCTTCAGGGGGAGGATCTGACACCGAGAGGGAGTCCCTCGAGTTGCGGTTTCTCCTCAAGACCTGGCCTTTTCTACTTTCCCAGCTTCTTCGAGACGAAGGCGTAGAAGGACAGGAAATCCTTGCCCATGGTCTTGGTCTTGTCCAGGATGGGGTTGAAATCACCCCCCGCCACATAGGAAGCCAGAGGGCTCGTTCCCCCGTTGGCTCCCGGGCCTGAACCCTGATTCGCGGTCCGGGTCACCGCTCCGACAGCCGCCAGCTTGTCCGTCGCCATGAGCTGGGAAGGCGTGAGGATCCTGTCCTCGATCTGGGTAAGGAGGACCTTCGCCTTGGCGGGTTCGACGCGTTTCAGGGAACGAATTTCTCCCATGATATCATATATTTTCTTGAGCTGGTCGGAAGTGAGGGCGGCGGTCTTGCCGTCCTTCACCATGTCGTCGAGATAGCCGAACATCCTGCCGAGATCGAAGACGACGAGCGTCTCCTCCTTGGCTTTGAGCAGCACGGGATCGCTGGTTGCCTGGGCCATGGCGATGCCGACGAGAAAGATGGTGGCGAGGGTCGTGAGGGCGATTTTCCTGGATAGATGCCGCATGTGCTTGCTCCTTGCCCGGGTCACTCGTACCTGAGGGCTGCTATGGGATCGAGGCGGGAGGCCCTATAGGCCGGATAGCCGCCGAAAAAAAGACCGGTGACGAGGGAGAACGAGAAGGCCAGGACGATGGACTCCGCGCTGACCAGGGCCGCCATCCCCCCGAAGCGGCTGAAGGCCCAGGACGCGGTCACCCCTGCAATGATCCCGAGCACTCCTCCCGATACCGACAGGACCACCGCCTCGACGAGGAACTGGAGGAGGACGTCGCCGGGTTTGGCCCCGAGGGCCATGCGGACCCCGATCTCCCGGGTCCGCTCGGTGACCGATACCAGCATGATGTTCATGATGCCGATGCCTCCGACCACGAGGCTGATGGCCGCTATTCCCCCGAGGAGGATGGTGAAGGTATTCGCGGTTCCCTGGGCGGCTCCGAGCACGTCGAGCTGGTTGGCGACATAGAAATCGGCCGAATCCATCGATGGTTGGTCATGGAGCCTCAGAAGCTCGTCCTGGATCGCGTATTGGGCCTCGCGCATGGTGGCCATTCCAGCCGCCTGGACGTCGATGGCGGCGAATCTCAGACCGCCGGAGAGGCTCCGCAGATAAGAGCTAATTGGCACGAATATCTGGGCGTCGGTCGTGTCGTTGCCCTTGGATTGCATCACTGCGACCACGGTGAAAGGTTGGCCATTGATCCGGATGCGTTGACCCAGCGGATCGAGATCCGCGCCGATGAGGTCGATGGCCACCTTGCTCCCTATCGCCGCGACCATCCGCCTGGTCTCCACATCCGATTCGCCGAAGAACTCGCCGACGGCGGGATGGAAATTGCGGATTTCCGGATAGCTCCAGTCGGTTCCTACGATGCTCGCGGAGATGTTGCGGTTCTCGAATTTCGCCTGGGCGTTCATGGATGACTCGGGGGCGGCGAGGCGGATCAGCGCGAGCCCCCTGATGGCTTTCAAGTCCTCCGCGGTCAGTGTCGGGACGATATTGCTGAGGCTGCGCCGAACCAAGGCCGGTCCCTTCACCTGTCCCGAATAGACGATGAGGAGGTTGGCTCCGAGCGATTTGAGGCTTTCTTCGACGGCCCGCGAAGCGCCATTGCCAAGGGCCGTGAGGGCGATCAGGGAGCCGGCGCCGATGAGGACCCCGAGGGTGGTGAGGAAGGAACGGCCTGCGCTGGAACGGATGCTCCGCAGGGCCATGCCGACGCTTTCCCGGGCTGCGTTGAGTCTCATGCGGCCCCTCCCGGGATCTCGTCGGCGACGACGCCCCCGTCCAGGATGTGCACGACACGCCGGGCTTGCCGTGCCACGCCCATGTCGTGGGTCACGAGTATGATGGTGGAACCCTCGGCGTTGAGGGCATGGAACATCTCCATGATCTCGGCCCCGGTCCTGGTGTCGAGGGCACCCGTCGGTTCGTCGGCGAGAAGGACCGCAGGGGAGCCCGCGAGGGCCCGGGCGATGGCGACGCGCTGCCGCTGTCCTCCGGAAAGTTCCGCTGGCAGGTGGCCTTCGCGACCCTCCAGCCCTACCTTCGCGAGCATGGAGAGGGCGCGGGCCTTCCGCTCCCTTTTGGATATTCCCGCGTATACGAGGGGCAGTTCCACGTTCTCGAGGGCGTCGAGCCGGGGAAGGAGGTTGAAGTTCTGGAAAATAAACCCGATCGCACGGTTCCGGATCTCGGCGAGCCGTCCGCGGGACAGGCCTTCGACAGGCTCGCCCGCGATGCGGTAGCTGCCCTCGGTCGGCGTGTCGAGGCAACCGATGATGTTCATGAGGCTCGTCTTTCCCGAGCCGCTTGGCCCGATGATGGCGACGAACTCGCCCGCGTGGATATCGAGGCTGACACCATCGACGGCCCGAACCGTCGTCGGTCCCATCACATAATGGCGCCGGATGCCGCGCAGCTCGATGATCGCGTCGAGTCCCATGGCTATTTCATTCCCTGGCCGGGGATGGTGATCGGAATGATCGAGGAGCCGCCCGGCGGCGTGGCAGGAGCGGCCGCTGCGGTGGGTGCCGAAGCCGGGCCCGTGACCACTTTCTCCCCGGCGGCGAGCCCCTCGACGACGATGACCGTCCTTCCATCGCTGGAGCCGAGCGAGACGCGTCGAGTCTCGATCTCGCCGCTCTGCCCGAGCACATCGACATAGGAACGCTCCCTTACCGTGGTGACTGCCTTGAAGGGAACGGTGATCCCCTTCTCGTTGCTCACGAGCACATTGACGTCGGCGCTCATGCCGGGCTTGAGTTGCCCGTCCTTGTTGTCCACGAAGACGGAGACCCGGAAGATCGAGATATTGTTGACGATCTCGGCGGCGGGGCTGATGGCATCCACTCGTGCCCGGAAAACCGCGTCTCCCAGGGCAGGGACAGTCACGGTTACGGGCAAGCCTACACGGAGCTTCCCGATGTCGTACTCGTCCACCTCCGCGCGGAAGAGTATGCGCGAGAGGTCGATGATGGAAGCGAGCTGGCTGTTGGCGGGAGCGAAGTCCCCGGCGACGAGGCTGGGTCGCGAAACCACTCCGGCGAAGGAAGCGCGGATCGTCGCCTCGCCGAGGTCTCGCTTGGCCTGCTCCGCTGCGAGCGTCGCCTGTTCCAGGGAGAACTCCGCTGTGTTGCGGGCGAACAGGGCGGTCGCCAGGGCGTCTCCGGCGGCGTCGATCGTGTCCTGGGTTGTAGCCTTGGCCACGAGGAGGTTTTTTTTGGTCGCCAGATCCGATTTCGAGCGCGCTTCCATGGCCCGCGTCCGTTCGAGGGACACTTGGGCCTGCCGAAGCGATAGTTTCGTCTGGGCGAGGGTCTTAAGGAGTTCCGCGTCGTCGAAGGCGATGATGACCATGCCAGGTGCGACCTTGGTACCCTCGGTGAGGATGGAGCGCACATATCCTGCCGTCCGGTTCCGTAGGGACGCGGAAAGGGCGGGTTCGGCCACCGATACCGCCTCGACCGCTATGTTCAAGGCGCCATCCGTCGCTATGGCGGTGACTGGGACAAGCGCCGCAACCTCGGCCTGACCCTTGGCCGAGGCCTTCGCAACCAGGTCGGGAAGGACCAAAGCCGCTCCGAGGCTGAGGACGGCCACGGCTATACTCAGGAAAACCCAGATAGCCCTGCTTTTTTTCGCGCTCATAGTTGCTCCTCGCCTCATTCGATGGGGTAGCGGGCGGTTACAGCCGCATTCCGCCTGAAAATCTCAGCCTCGATCGCGGAGACCAGCGCCCCGTAGACCGCGCGATCGGTTATCAGCTGCGCCCGCGCCAGTTCAAGGGAAGTGGCGAGGCCGTTGGCGGTCCTGGCCTGGACGGTCGCCAGGATCTCCATCGAGAGAGCGACAGCGCGTTCAGCCTGGCTCCGCGCATCGTCGGAGCGCTTCCAGGCCTGGAAAGCTTGACGGACGGCCAATGAAAGCGAGGCAGTCGCGGACTCCCTTCTCAGGCGCTCGGCTTCGGCTGCCAAACGGAGTGATTCGGTTTGCCGATTGGCTGCATTTCCCGTTTCGAGAGCGATCGATACTCCGGCGTTGAAGGTGAAGGGCGTCTGCGCAGGACCGCCCTCCAGGGAAATGAGGGAACCGTCATAGGAAATGCCCAGCTTCCTGGTCTCGGCCCCGAAGCTCAGGCTGCCCGTCTGGCCATCCTTCGCGAAGGCCAGCTTTACCAGTATCGGGGGTGAAAATCGGGAAGCGGCTGCCGCCTGCTCCTTGATCAGCGAGACCTTTACGGCGCTGTCCTTGAGGGCGGGATCGCGATTGAGCGCCCAGGCCGCCAGTTCCGGCCCCTTGGGCAGGTCCTTGACGGCAGGCGCTACCATGACCAGCGGCACTGCATCATCGGCGATGCCGAGCCAGGAAAAGAGCTCGAGGCGCCGCACCCTTTCATTCATCAATCCATACAGTTCCGCAGACCTGGCCTGGTTCAGATCTTCCTCCGCATTCCGCAGATCGGTGTAGCTCGATGTGCCACTCTTCCAGAGAGTCTGGGCAATGGCGAATTCCTCTTCGGAGAGTTGGGTTCCGCGAGCGATGAATTTCGATTCAGCCTGCGCAGCCCAAGCGGCGACATATAACGAATAGGCCTTGAGGCGCAGGCCTTCGATGATCCATCCGAGCTCTTCCCCGCGAAAGGCCGCTTCCTCCGAGGCGAACAAGGCTTTGAGGCGATCATCCTCCGTAAGTCCGAGGGGGATGGTGAGGGTCAGGGAGAGCCCAAGGGCGCTCTGCTGCGGAATACTGGTGACTTCGGTGGCAATACGACGATAGCCAGGCTCAAGGATGACAATCGGGTCGCCTGGAAAGGAAGCGATGCCCTCGAGAATGGTAGCGCTTTTAGCCCGGACCTCTGCAGACCGGGCATCGGTGCTGAAGCCTGAAGCCGCGAGAGATTCTTCGAGGCTCAAGGCTCCTGCGTGAAACGCCGAGATGAGCAACAAGATGCCGAAAAGGAAGCGAGCAGCTGGCATTGGAACCTCCGTCCATGATGCAGGATCCATGCAAATTCCTGGATCCCCATGCAACTTTCAAAACAAAAATCCCCTCGTTGCTCTTCGCTCGCAAAGCCTTCTGCCGCAAGGCTTCCGTGAACGCATTCCCGCGTCCACAGATCGCATCCCGTGATCAGGGGGAGGATTCAGGAAGAAACCTGATGAAAAGGCTAGTACAAACCCCAAAGTGCCGTAGCGCAAAGCTGCGGAAGCCCTGGACGACCTACTTCAAATTCGTGCGTCGAGTTCGGCCTTCATGGTCTTAAATGTGTCCGCATCGATTTCACCTCGCGAATAGCGTTCGATGAGAATATCGATGCCCCGCTCCTTGAGGCCGGAGTGGTCGGATGTGCCGGTCCTGCCCAGGCGCACGATAAGCACCACCATCAACGCGATGACCGCGATGACGAGTATTCCCATCAGCAAACCTCCGAAAGGAAAACCAGCCGCATATCCACTATGTGCCCATCCACCACTATTCCATGTATGATACATAGTAACCTCCTGCTCTCTGTGTTATATGCAGGAATCATGCCAAATATATACAAAGCACAAAATGGGTAAAAAGCCTTGTGAAAAAGCAATGTAGCTCCTGCCCAGAATCAGCGGGAGCGAGCACGCACCGGGAATAGGGGGAAAAATCAGCACGGTACGGGAATCATTTTCCCGCGCTTACCACGATCTGGTCGTAGGTTCGGGTCGCTGACGCGCTGATCCTTTGGGAGAAAATGGGCAGGCGCGAAAACGAAAGAAGGCAGGGATGCATGGTTGTGGTTTCGCTGCCTAGGTCAGTGCGTCTGGACATGAGCTGCATAACCATGGCCATTGACGGTGATGGCGTATCGTTTCACTTTCATTCTACCCGGGTCTCCGCGTGGGTTCTTCGGGCCGGCGAAGCGGTCAGCGAGTCCCCTGGGGGAGGGGGCGGGAGCCGTGGAGGAGGGCGCAGCGACGGCCTGGCTCGATTGGTCCTTGCGTCGACGAAGCGCTGGGCCAAGGGCCCGGGCGCGCTTCCGCTCATTCCCCGAAGACCACCAGCTTTGCGGGGCCCGAGGGCAAATCTCATTTTCGAATCCCACGATTCTCTCATAGCCTCACCCGCTGCCCGGGCGCGCGGCGCCTCGGCCTAGCCCCCCTTCGTTCAGCGCGGCCACTGCTCGAGTATCATCTTTGCCAGGCCCTCATAGTTGTTGGCAAAATGGTGGCCGCCAGGCAGGGTTTTGACCCTCGCCCCAGCTGTTGCAAGGTCTGTCGCGAGTCCGCCCTTCTCGTCCCTGCCGATGATGGCAAGGATTTCGTGACCCCTGAGCTTGGCCACTTCCTGGACGGTTGGCCACTGCTTTTCTCCAGCCGCTCCAAACCAGCCGGCAACCTGGAACTTGAAACTCGCGTAACTCGAGGGGGCGATCAGGACGAGGCCTTCGATGCGATCAGCGACAGCCGGGGGCAGGCGGGTCATCGCGAAGGGTAGGACGTCAGCACCGAAGGAGTAGCCGACCAGGATGATTTTGTCGCAACTCCATTGGGCGGCGTAGCCTTCGATGACACGGGCGAGGTCCAGGGCGAGGCCTTCCGGATCGCGGGCCTTCCAGAAATACGAAAGGGAGTCGAAGCCAACCACGGGAAGGCCCAGGCTGTTCAGGTACTCCGCAACGCTCCGGGCGAGGTTGGCGCTAGCGGCGTCATTTGCTGCAATGCAGGCCTTCACGGCTGCTTCGTTGCCAGCGAACCCTTCCCCGACCTTCCGGACTTCGGGCAAGAGGAGTTCCCGCGCGAAAATCACCAGTCCCAGGAGGGAAACGCCCATCGCAGAGCGGAGGAAGCGGGGCGAGCCCCCAGGCCGAGTAGAAGCTGTAGCGGACTGCTGAGGCTCCGAAAATCGAGAGCCCGACATTGTAGCTGAATACATAGCTCAGGAAGGAGGTGAAGGCTGTCTTGGGCCATGAGAGGCTCGCCCCCGCGTAGCGGATGCCCATGGTGTCAAAGAGCGTGAGGACGAGATAATTGAGTGCTGTGGCGCCTGCCGCAGCGGCTAGCGCCCACCCGGAGTAGCTTGTAACTGCCTTCGCGATACATGGATGTTGTAGTGTCTGAGTTCGCCGTAGAGGAGCCAGAGCGCGAGTGCGAGCACGGCGCCGATGCCAAAGGGCGCAAGGCGCTTCAAGGCGGTCAGTTCCCCTTCCCTTTCCATGGTCCCTCCCGATCAGGAATCAGCTTTGCATATCGGAAAAGGCCTTGCAAGCGCTTGCAGGGCTGGCTGTACCTGTGCCTAGCCTTGCTTCCGCACTCGGTAGTATGATGCGCCGCCTGCGGCCCGGAGTCACGGTTACAGGCGGTGCCTGCAGTCACGGTCCGCCACGGCAGCGAAGGCGACGCACTCAGGGGGAGAAGTTGTCCGAATGCAAGTAATTAGTCGTATGTGCCCCTTGGTGCCCGTCCTGGCCCTCCTTTTTTCCTGCGCCTCCCTCCCCGGCGAGGGCGACATCGAGGAATTCCTTTCGCGCAACAGCGGGGCGGGCTCCGCCCGGGTCCTTTATATCCATGGCGCGGGCGACGGACCCGCGCGCTGGGCTGCCTCGCTCGCGGGAACCCGTGGCGGCTTTGCCGTCGACTGGGAAAGACTCGCAGGCGACCGGATGGCTGCACCTGCGAAGGGTTACGGACTCGGCCTCCGCATGGCCCGCCTCCTCGGTCCGGGAGAACGTACTATCTACGCGCATTCGGCCGGTGCCTGGCTTGCCCAGGGCCTGGCCGACGGACTGGCTGCGATGGGGAGGACTGACAGGCCGACCCTGGTGTTCCTCGATCCCTTCACCGCCGAGTCCCTGTTCCAGCCCTGGGAAGGGAAGCGCAGGCTGGGATTGAACGCTGCCGGCGCAGAAACCTGGTACACGCTCCGCGATCCTGTGCCCTTTACAGGCGGGGAGGTGGCTGCGGGACCTTCCCATGACATCGGGAGCCTCCTTGATCCGGCAATCACCGGGAGCCCGGCCCACTGGGCCGTCATCGACTGGTACTTCGAAAAGGGACCAGGGGCTCCCCAGAGGCCCTGACGGCTTTCAGCGAATTCCTGCCTTTGCTACACTGCGCCCATGAGTTTCATCCTCTATATAGCCTATGCGATCGCCGCCCTTGCCCTGCTTGTGGCTGTGTTCCTGCGTTTCCTTGCCCGGCGCAGCCTCGGTAGACTCGCCCTCTGCCTGGTCCTCTTCGGGCTATTCTGGGACAACCTCATCCTGGCCCTGGGCAATCCCATCGGCTCAGGCCCCCTCCTCCTGGCCCTCAGCCTTCCCCGGTTCTATCTCCATCAGCTCTTTCTCCCCTGGATCATCCTGACTGCGATCGAGCATGCAGCTCGAGGAGGAGCCACCTGGGCAGAGGGCCGAAGAGCCCTGGTCTGGGGCCTGGTTGCCAGCCTTGCCCTCATGGTTACGGGCATCATGACGCGGCTCGTCGGCCTCCAGCTTGAGCCCGCCGTAATGGATGGCGTGCAGCGCTATGTAGCCACAACCAGCAAGGGACCGCCCCTGGTGAGCATCCTCGGCATCGGCTTTCTCGGGCTGGCTTCCTTTCTGGGGCCCCGGAAACGGGGCTGGCACTGGACCTGGGCCTTCGTAGCCCTCACCTTCGTAATCGAGGGAGTTCCGGTCGAAGCCCTGAGGCGTGGCGCGGGTTCTGCCGTTGAGCTTGCCCTGATGGGCTCACTTTTGATATACGATTCTCGGGCGAGGCACAGCTAGCTTCGCATCCGGATGCAGGATCGAAGCCGGCTTCCCCCTGATTCGGGGCCAATGGGGTCGCTTTTCTTTCCGCAGCCCCTAGCCACGACTGCCATGCCCTTGCTATAACCTGCTAGCTCGGTGGAGAAGTATCTCTACAGGGCAAATCGGCGGGGCTCCCCAGCCCCGTAGCACAGGCAGGAACGGCGCGCCCTCCCGGGTACGGCCGATCGGGACCCGTGCAAGAGATCTTTGGAGGACCTATGAAGGACAGGATTCGAGTCAGGCTTAGAGGGTTTGATGTCCGTCTCATCGACGACAGCGCACGATCAATCGTTCAGACGGTGCAGAAGGCGGGTGCCAAGGTTTCAGGCCCCATCCCCCTTCCGACGAGGATCAACAAGATCACCGTCCTGCGCTCCCCGCACGTCAACAAGAAGGCGCGCGAGCAGTTTGAGATGCGGACCCACAAGCGCCTGATCGACATCATCGATCCGACACCCGACGTCATGGACGCACTGATGAAGCTCGAGCTTCCAGCCGGCGTGGACGTGGAGATCAAGCAGTAAGCATCGCGACTTCCGGTCGCGCGCTGGATTTGGGCCACGGGCCCGAACCGGCAGTCTACCGGATGCTGCGTTGAATAGTAGTAGGAGTTCGGGCTTTGCCTGAACTCCTCGCGAATCCGCCACGGCGGATTCGCGATGGCAGATAACGACGGGCTTCGTGCCCGGTCGTTCAACACCAGGAGTGGAGCATGATCGGATTGATCGGCCGGAAGACCGGGATGACCCAGGTCTTCGACGACACCGGAAAACTCATCCCCGTAACGGTGATAGAGTTCACCCCGAACGTCGTCGTCGGCAAGAAGAGCGCCGATAAGGATGGCTACAGCGCTGTCCTGGTTGGCCTCGAGGACCAGAAGAAGCAGCGCCTGAACAAGGCCTATCTCGGTCAGTTCCCCGAAGGGATCGCCCCCAAGCGCATCCTCAGGGAGCTCCGGGACTTCGAGAAGGACGTCAACGTGGGCGACAGCCTTGGCGTGGATGTCCTGGGCGGGCTTCGCTTTGTCGACTGCACTGCGATCTCGAAGGGCAAGGGATTCCAGGGCGTCATGAAGCGCTGGAACATGCACGGTGGTCGTGCGAGCCACGGTTCCAAGTTCCATCGTGAGCCTGGTTCCACGGGGCAGCGCACCTATCCGCACAAGACCTTCAAGAACATGAAGCTGCCGGGCCGCATGGGCCGCGAGCAGGTCACCGTCCAGAACCTCAAGGTCGTCCGCGTGGATGTCGAGAGTTCCTGCATCCTGATCCGCGGCGCAGTGCCCGGACCCCGTGATTGCCAGGTCCTCGTCCGCGGTGCGGTCAAGAAGTCCAGCTAAGGCGGAGGATCTTTATGGAAAGCAAAGTCGTTTCCGTGAAGGGTGAGGCGCTCCGGAGCATTGAGCTCGCGGAAGCTGTCTTTGGCCTCCCCCTCAACGAAGACGTGATCTACTACGCGATCAACAACGAGCTTGCCAACGCCCGCCAGGGCACGGCCTGCACGAAGGATCGCGGCGAGGTTCACGGCAGCAACCGCAGGCCTTACTCCCAGAAGGGTACCGGCCGGGCCCGCCAGGGCGACTTCAAGTCCCCGATCTTTGTCGGCGGCGGCGTAGCCTTCGGGCCCAAGCCCCGCGACTTCTCCTACTCGATGCCCAAGAAGGCCAAGCGCCTGGCCATGAAGACCATCCTGAGCCTGAAGGCCCAGAATGGGACCATGCAGGTAGTTGAAGACTTCACGGTCGAGTCCGGGAAGACCAAGGACCTGGTCGCGAAGATCGGCCAGCTTACCTCGGTCGATGGCGTTCCCCAGCGCACCGTCCTCGTCCTCAAGGACGATGACGTCATGGTCAAGCGCGCCGGCCGCAACCTGCACTGGCTCCACTTCCTCAAGTTCGACAGGCTCCGCGCCCATGACCTCTTCTACGGACGCAAGGTCATCGTTCTCGAATCGGCGGCCAAGGCCCTCGCCGAATTCTACGCGGACAAGTAAGGAGAGGGCAGCATGGAATACAATTCGATCCTTATAGAGCCGGTGCTCTCCGAGAAGAGCAATATCCTGCGCGAGTCTTCGAAGTACTGCTTCAAGGTCGACCCCCGCGCAGACAAGATCCAGATCATGGAGGCTGTCCGCCGCATGTTCGGCGTGCACCCCCTTGCCTGCAACATCATCAATGTGTCATCCAAGCCCAAGCGCCTCCGTGGCCGCGAGGGTCGGACCGCCCAGTGGAAGAAGGCGATCGTCACCCTGACCAAGGGTGAGACGATCGCAGTCTTCGAGGGCGCGTGAGCGTAAGGGGATAATTATGGCTATCAAGACATTCAGGCCCATCACGCCGGGGCTCAGGCATAGGGTGCAGGTGATCAACAACGAGATCACGAACAACTCCAGCCTTCCGGAAAAGTCCCTCACCAAGGGCAAGTCCTCTACCGGTGGACGCGGAACCGATGGCCACATCTCCGTGCGCCATAAGGGTGGCGGCCACAAGCGGAAGCTGCGCGAGATCGACTGGAAGCGCGACAAGACCGGTGTTCCGGCGACGATCGCCACGATCGAGTACGATCCGAACCGCTCTTCGAACATCGCCCTCCTCCACTATGCGGACGGGGAGAAGCGCTACATCATTGCGAGCAAGGGTCTCAAGGTCGGCATGAAGCTCATGTCCGGTCCTGCGGCCTCTATCGAGCCTGGCAACGCCCTGCCCCTCGAGAACATCCCGGTCGGCATGACCATCCACTGCGTCGAGCTCACACTCGGCCGCGGTGCCCAGATGGTCCGCTCGGCCGGTGCCAGTGCCCTCATCGCGGGCAAGGACGGCGATTACGTCGTCGTGAAGCTCCCCTCCGGAGAGCTTCGCATGGTCTTCAAGAAGTGCATGGCCACCATCGGTTCGGTCGGCAACGAGGAGCACATGAACGAGCGTTTCGGCAAGGCCGGACGCAAGCGCTGGCTCGGCATCAGGCCGACCGTGCGTGGTACGGTCATGAATCCTGTCGATCACCCGCACGGAGGCGGCGAGGGCCGCGGCAAGGGCTATAAGCAGCCCGTGTCGCCCTGGGGTCAGCCTGCCAAGGGTTACAAGACCCGCGATGCTCACAAGCCGTCGAGTCGCTTCATCGTGAAGCGCCGTAAATAAGGGAGGAGCCCGAAGTGTCGAGGTCGGTCAAGAAAGGGCCCTTCATCGAGAAGAGCCTGTACAAGAAAGTAACGGAGTCGAACAGGTCGGGAGACAAGAAGATGATCAAGACGTACTCCCGCACGTCGACTATTTTTCCCGAGATGGTCGGTATGACCATTTCGGTGCACAACGGCAAGGCGTGGGTTCCGGTCTATGTGACGGAAAACCTCGTCGGCCATAAGCTCGGCGAGTTCGCTCCCACGCGTGTCTTCCGCGGACACGCCGGCAGCGACAAAAAAGCCGAGAAGAAGTGAGGCGAGGGACATGGCAGTAAAAGAGAAGCCCGTGCGACTGGGCTACAGGGCCGAGGCCAAGTGGCTCATCGGCTCCCCCTCCAAGATCCGCCCCGTCGCAGATCTCGTTCGCATGCGTCCGTACAACGAGGCCATCGCCGTGCTCGATCACATGCCCAACAAGGGTGCGCGCTTGATCAAGAAAGTCGTTGCCTCCGCAGCGGCCAACGCCCTCGACCGGAACAAGAAGCTCGACGAGGGCATGCTCTACGTCAAGGAGCTCAGGATCGACGAGGGTCCGAGGATGCGCCGCGTCTGGTTCCGCGCCAGGGGACGCGCCGACATGCAACTCAAGCGCATGTGCCACATCTCCTGTGTGATCGACGAGATCGGAAAGGTGGAGGCCTGATATGGGTCAGAAAGTACATCCTTACGGCCTTCGGCTCGGGATCAACAAGGACTGGAAATCCCGCTGGTACGTGGAACCGCGCGATTTCGCAAAAACCCTCCACGAGGATTTCGCCATCCGCAAACGGATCCACGAGATTCCGGAGACCAAGGGTTCCGACATCTCCGAGATCGAGATCGTCCGCCATCCCCAGAGGGTGACGATTGTCATCCATACGGCCCGCCCTGGCGTCCTCATCGGCGTCAAGGGTGCCAACATCGAGCTTATCGGCGCCGAGATCCAGAAAGTTGCCTCCAAAAAGGTCAACATCAAGATCAAGGAAATAAAGAAGGTCGATACCAACGCGCAGATCGTGGCGATGAATGTCGCCCGTCAGCTTGAGAACCGCGGATCCTTCCGCAAGGCCATCAAGATGTCCGTCCTCAACGCCATGAAGGGCGGGGCCCTAGGTTGCAAGGTCCGTGTCTCAGGCCGCCTCGGCGGCGCCGACATGAGCCGCACCGAGGAGCACAAGGACGGACGCGTGCCCCTGCACACGCTTCGCGCCGACATCGACTACGGTTTCGCCGAGTCCCATACGACCTTCGGCAAGATTGGCGTCAAGGTTTGGATCTACCAGGGCATGGTCTACCGCAACGAGAAGAACGAGGACGCCGGCCAGCTGGTGCGCAAGCCACGGCACGAGGCCACCGGCGAGCGTGACGAGCGCCCTCGCCACAGTAGTGGCGGCCATCACGACCGCCCCGCCGGCAGCGGTGCCCCGCGCGGTCCGCGCCCTGTTGGCGCCCGCCCGACCGATGGTCGCGGTGTCGACAAGCGCGAAAGCGCTCCGAGGAGCTAGGCTATGCTGAGTCCCAAGAGAGTCAAACACAGGAAGGTCCAACGCGGACGAATCCATGGCGTCGCCCATACGGGCAACACTGTGGCCTTCGGCGAATACGGCCTTATCTGCATGGAGCCCGAGTGGCTCACCAACCGCCAGATCGAAGCGGCGCGCGTTGCCCTCAACCGCTACATCAAGCGCGGTGGCAAGCTGTGGATTCGGGTCTTCCCCGACAAGCCTTACAGCAAGAAGCCGGCGGAAACCCGCATGGGCAAGGGCAAGGGCGCGCCGGAGTACTGGGTGGCAGTTGTTCGTCCGGGCACAGTCCTCTTTGAGCTCGCCGGCGTCGATGCCAAGGTCGCCGAGGAGGCGATGAGGCTCGCCGGTTCCAAGCTTCCGGTCAAGACCAGGTTCGCCCTGCGCGCGGATACGGAGTAAGAGATGAAGAATTCGTTCAAGGAGCTCAAGCTCAACGAACTCCTCGCCAAGCGCGAGGAAGTCAGGAAGAAGTACTTCGACCTCCGCTTCATGTCGGTCGTCGGGCACGTGGAAAACCCGCTCGAGAAGCGAATCCTCCGCCGGCATATCGCCAGGCTCGAGACCCGCATCACCGAGCACCAGCGCACCGGCGGTCCCGGCGTGGTCACTGCCACCAAGGGCCTGTCCAAATGAGCGAGGAGACCAAGGTGGAGAACGCGAGCAAGGGCAAGCAGAGCCTCACCGGCATCGTAAAGAGCGACAAGATGGACAAGACCATAGTCGTGGAGATTACGACGAGGAAGCTGCACCCCCTCTACAAGAAGTACGTGACCAAGTCGAAGAAGATCAAGGCTCACGACGAGAAGAACGAGGCACACACCGGCGACACCGTAACGGTGGTCGAGGCGAGGCCCGTGAGCCGCGACAAGCATTGGCGGCTTACGACCATCGTCGAGCGCGCGAAATAAGCCTGGGAGGAAATAGAATATGATCCAGGTAGAATCCAGGCTGAACGTCGCGGACAATTCCGGGGCTAAGGAAGTGCAGTGCATCAAGGTGCTCGG
>CAIJMU010000126.1 GCA_903821875.1 uncultured Spirochaetota bacterium | reverse complement strand
GGAGGGAAGCCTCGTTTTTTCCGGCTCGGGGAGCGAGGCTGATGCAATCCCCCTCCTGGCCCTCATCAACAAGGCCAGACGCGACGGAACGAGGCCCCACGTCGTCGCCAGCTCCATCGAACATCCCGCCATCCATGAACAACTCCAGAACCTCGGCAAGCTCGGCGTCGACCTGACCTGGGTCGATCCGGGTCCTGACGGCCTGGTCGAACCCCGCCGCATCGCCCTGGCCCTCCGCCCCGAGACAGCCCTCTGCTGCGTCATGGCAGTCAACAACGAGACCGGAGCCATCCAGCCGATAGCCGGGATAGTCGGAGCGGTGAAGGATGCCGCAGCGAAGTCCGGACGGAAGCGGGTCCGCGTCCATGTCGACGCAATCCAGGCCCTCGGCAAGATACCCTTCGAGCCCGCAGTCCTGGAGATCGATTTTGCCGCTTTTTCGGCGCACAAGATCCGGGGACCGAAGGGTGTCGGTGCCCTCTGGCTCTCGGAGTCGGTGGCCCGCGCCTTCGAACCCCTCGTTGTCGGCGGAGGCCAGGAGGGGGGTCTCCGCCCGGGCACGGAGAGCCTCCAGGGCGCCTGGGCCTTCTCGAGGGCGGCGGTCACCGCCGTCACCGGGCTCGCCTCCGGCCTCGCGGCCGCACGGGCCCACGAAGCCAGGCTCATCGAGGGACTCCTCACAATTGGGGCAATTCCCCTTCCCCTTGGCCGGAGGCCCGGTGACCTGGGGTTCTCACCCTACATCCTGTCGGTGGCCTTTCCGGGCCTGTCGGGAGAGGTCCTGGCCCGGGCCCTCGACTCATACGGCAACGCCGGGGGCATCGCCGTCTCCACAGGCTCGGCCTGCTCCTCCAATGCCCGGAAAAAGGGCCGCCGCGTCCTCGAGGCCATGGGACTCGAGGGGAATCTCGCCCTCGGCGCCATCCGCGTCTCGACCGGCAGCCTCACGACCCTCGAGGACATAGCGACCTTCCTCGAGGCTGTCACTGTCCTCCATCCCCGCCTCCGGGCCTGAATATAGCAAGCAATTGGAGAGATCTGTGGAACAGGACGAACTCTACCTCATCAAGGTCGGCGAGATACTCCTCAAGCTCGGCAACCGCCGGGAATTCGAGAACCGCCTCCGCGCGGGCCTGAAGGACCGCCTTGCCGGGATCCGCCACCGGATCGAATACCAGCCCGGACGCTTTTTCCTCGTCGTCGAAGCGGGCCGTTCCGCCGAGGTCGAGGGCATCCTGTCCCGCTTTCCTGGCATAAACGGCTTCGCGAAAACCCGCCGCTGCGAAAAGAACTTCGACGTGATAGAGAAGGCAGCCCTCGAGACCGCTGCCCTCGCGGTAGCCAGGGGCAAGCGCAGCTTCAAGGTCGAGTCGCGGCGATCCGACAAATCCTTCCCCAAGGATTCAGCTGAAATAGGCAGGGATCTCGGCCACTCCATCCTCACGGCCTTCCCTGAGACCCAGGTCAGGATGACCGGTCCCGATTTCAAGGTGCACGTGGAGATCCGCGACAAGGCCTTTGTCTACGGCGACGCGACAAAGGGCCAGCGGGGCCTTCCCGTGGGAACCCAGGGCCGCGGTCTCCTCCTTTTGTCGGGCGGCATCGACTCGCCGGTTGCCGGCTACCTCATGGCGAGGCGCGGCCTTGCCCTCGAGGCGATGTATTTCCACGCCTGGCCCTACACCTCCGAGGAGGCCCACAGCAAGGTGAAGGACCTCGCCCGCGTGCTGGCAGCCTACACGGGGGGCCTGTGCCTCTGGACCGTGCCCTTCACCGAGGTCCAGCTGGCCATCAAGAAGGGCGCCCGTGAGGATCTTACAACACTGATGATGCGCGCTGCCATGATGGAAATCCCCCAGACCCATGCCCTCCGCCGCCGCGACACCTGCATCATCACCGGCGAGAGCCTCGGCCAGGTCGCGAGCCAGACCGCGGAGAACCTCCGCTTCACAGAGTTCCCCACCGACCTCCCCGTCCTTCGCCCCCTCATCGGCACCGACAAGGAAGACACAATTAGAATAGCCCGCGAGATCGGAAGCTTCGACATCTCGGTGCTCCCCTTCGAGGACTGTTGTGTGATCTTCAGCCCGAAGCACCCTATGCTGAAGGCCAATCTCCAGCGGGAAAAGGCCGCCTACACCGCGCTGAACCTGGGCCCCCTCCTCGCCGAGGCACTGGAAAAGACCGAGAAGCTGGACATCGCATTTGCGGACAGGATCGTGAGGGGGAAATCCCAGCGTTGATCCGTCCACAGTCTGAGGATAGAATGGAGGCATGGCCATGCTGAGGCTTCCCATCGGACTGCAGGGCTTTTCCGAAATCCGCACTGGCGGCTACGCCTATTTCGACAAGACTCCCTTCATCGCCGAGCTTGAATCGCGTGGCACGTATTATTTCCTTTCGCGTCCCCGCCGCTTCGGAAAGAGCTTTTTTGTCGATACTCTGGATTGCGCTTTTTCCTGCCGCCGAGAGCTGCTTTCTGGCTTGTTTCTCGACCGACCCGACTCCGGCTGGGACTGGAAGCGCAGCTGCCCGGTGCTCAGGCTTTACTTCGCCGGCGGAACCATAGCCTCGAGGGCCGACCTCGATGCCCGCCTTCTTGCCCTCGTCCCCCTCCTGTCACAGGCGAAGGGCGAAAAGCTCGTAATCCTCGTTGATGAGTACGACAAGCCCATCCTTGACAACCTCGAGCGACCTGAAACGGCCGCTGATATCCGGGATTCCCTTAGGGACTTCTATGGCGCAATCAAGCCACTCTATGCATTTCTTCGCTTTATTCTGGATCGGTCCCTTGCGCCTCTCATCCTGGGCCTCCTCCTGTCCGGCGCACTGTGGGCAGTGCCTCCCCTCCCCCCTGCGTGGAATCCCTCCAATTCCTCCTTTCGCGCCTTTTACGGCGCTGAAGGCCTCGACTGGAAATGGTCGCGCATCAGGTCAGGACCCTACGACATAGCCATCCACGAGCTTGGGCTGGAGCCTGGTGGCACGGCTCCAGATCGCGCTGCGGCGTCTGACCGAGGCACGCCGCGCGGCACGGCCTTCGTGGTTCATGGCTATCTCGAGCACGCCGGAACGCAGGTTCCCCTCGTGCGGACACTGCTCGGCGATGGGTGGAGGGTAGTGGCCATCGACCTGCCGGGTCACGGCCTTTCCTCGGGCGCAAGGGCGGACATCGCGGACTTCAGCGAATACGGGGCAGCTCTGCTTGCGGTGGAGGACTCGCAAGCCTGGCCGAAGCCCTGGCGCGCGGTCGGGCATTCGACCGGCTGTGCCGCCATCCTCTCTGCGGAGGCCCAGAGGCCCGGCTCCTTCGAGGCAATCTTTTTCCAGGCTCCCCTCATCCGCTCATGGGCCTGGGAACCCTCGGTGCTCGGCTACACCCTTTTTTCCTGGCTCATCGGGGAGCTGCCGGGGCGGAGCGGAGCTTCGAGCAGGGACAGGGACTTCAACCGCCGCACGTCCCTGGATCCCCTATTCATACGCATTGTGCCTTTTCACTGGGTAGGCGCACTGATCCGCTTCCAGGACGAGGTGGCGGCCATGGGAAGCTTTTCCACACCGCTCACCCTCATGCAGGGAACGGGGGACACCGTGGTCGACGCTCCCCACAATGTCCCCCTCCTCGAAAAGCTCTTCCCGAATCACAGCACTGTGATGATCCCGGGCGCCTGGCACAGCATCCTCTGGGACATCCATGCCGAGGCAGCCTGGGCGGTCTTCAGGGCCTGGAGTGCCGCGAGCCTCACTTCCCTCCCCAACCCGTAAAGGCAGCGTCGTCGACGCTCATGATCATCTCCTCGGGGCCAAGGAGGACCCAGGTCGCTGGCGCGTCGAGGATCCACTTTTTCGTGGCCCTTTCGACCTCGTCTACGCTGGCTGCCGAAACGCGGGCCACGTCGAGGAGCCAGGCGCGCGGATCTCCTGACTGCAGCACGGAGCGGGCGATCTCGCCTGCGACGGCGGCGTTGGTCCCGATTTTCTGGTAGGTCTCGTTGATGTAGAGGGCCTTGTAGGTAGGCAGTACGGCCTCAAGGCTCATGCGCGGGCTCTTGCCCTCGTCGGGACCTGGGGCGACGCTCATGGCCCTCCCCGCTGCCAGCTCGCCGACAGCCTCGTCGAGATAGGCCTTTACCTTTCCGGGGACGTCGGTCTTGAAGACGGTGAGCGAGCCATAGTTGGCGGAAAAGGCCCTGATGTATGAGCCGGGTGTATAGACGGCTCCGTATTTATCTCGGACGACATTGAACAGGAGATCAGAGAGAACCCGCATGGACAGGCTGCTGGCTGGCCAATCCTCGTCGGTCGGCGCGGGGGCGGCGAAGTCGGCGCGGAGATAGGCCACGCCCTTGGAGGCAGGGAAGACCTGCTTTACCAGGCCCGGCCTGACGCGGCCCTCGAAGGTCGCAGCGCCGACCGGCACGGGGAAATCCCTGTCCTTGATTGCTCCGAAGACAGTCTCGAGGGCAGCCTTGAGTCCTGGAACATCATAATTGCCTACAGCCACCACGAAGAGGCGGTTGGCTGACCAGGTCCTCTCGTAATGCGTCTTTACCGCCGCGAGGTCGAAATTGGCCAGGGACTCCGTGGTGCCGTCGGTCGTGGACGCGTAGGGGTGCCCCTCGAAAAAGACCTTGTTCATCGTGAGAGCCGTAGTCTGCCAGGGATCCTGGGTCTTTTTCTTGAGGGCGAGCTTGGAGTCGGACAGAACACGGTCGAAGTCCGTGGAACCCCAGGAGGGGTTGGTGAGGGTGCCTGCCCAGATGGGCAGCATCTCGTCAAAGTAGCGGTCGATCGTCGTGAGGGTGTAGGTGGAATGCTCGAAGGCGCTTTCGGATGAGATGGACGAGCTCGTCTCGTCGAGCTTGGCAGCCAGTTTTCCATAGGGCCATGCAGCGGAACCCCTGGCCATGGTCCTGAGCATGACACCTTCCATCCCGGCCCGCGAGGGCTCCACGATGAGGGAACCTCCACGCAGCACGATGGAAAGGGAGCGCACGCGGTTGGCGTCGTTCTTCCGGACGACGACGGGAATGCCGTTGGAAAGCGAGAATGAAGTGAAGGAGGCCGAGTTGTCCCTGGCGAAGGCTCCGACATCCCCTTGGGCAAAGCGCGATTCGAGGGCGTCGAGGCGTACCTGCTTTATGGAAGTCGCCATTGGAGGCAGAGCCGGCAGGGGGGAAAGCGGTGCTGGAGCCTTGGCGGCTCCTGCTGCGGGCAGGGCGGCTCCGGGGGCTGGGGCAGGCGCGGCCGCTTCGGTAGCTGCTGCCGAACCCGGCTCCGGAGCCGGAGCGGGAGACCCCGCACAGGCCATGAAGCTGCCAGAGAGGAAGAGGGCGGTCATCAGGGCGACCGCCCACGCGGGACTCGTGGATCTCTGCATCTGCTTCCCCCTCACCTTGTCCACCAGAAGGCGTTTGCGGCCGTCACAGGCTCGAATTTCAGGGCCCCGATCCGTTCCTGCATCGCCTGGTCCTTCTTCGCGTCCTTGGTCGAGACGCGAACCGCGATGCCCGAGGGTCTGTCCAGGATGTATTTCCGAAGGAGGTCGCCGATGTCCTGGAAGCTTACTTTGTCACAATTAGCCTCATAGCCGAAGAAGTAGTCACTCGAGGCCACAGCCCACCAGAACACCAGGGTTCCTGTGACGAAGCTGGCCGGATTTTCCATCGAAAGGAGGTTGTTGTCGACGAGCTTGCGCTTGGCCTTGGCCAGTTCCCCTGCGCCGAAATAACCTTCGGGATCGGCAGCTACGAGTGCGAGTTCGTCGATGACCGCCGTGCGGAGGGTCTCCGCCCGGTCCAGGATCGCACCGTCGCTTTCGGGACTTCCAGTGCGCATGAAGGTGTCGAAGGTGATGGTCCCCCCGTCGCGCGCCGTCGGGTAGCTGAAATTGATGTACTCGGGGTCATAGATCGTCGGAACCTTTTCGGAAAGGTCCTTCTTGAATCTTCCCACGGGAGAGGTCATCAGGAAAGAAAGGACATCGATCGTATAGCTGTCCCTGGTATCCCGCATGACGTCCGGTCCGCGCCAGGAAAAGCGGACGTTGTGGACGCCGTCGTAGAAGCCGGAGTCCCTGAAGAGGACACGGACCCCCTCGGGGATCGCGCCCTGCGGAGGCTCGCCGATGGCCGGTGGAGAAGCGCCTTTCCAGTCACCGAACCACTTCGACACCGACGCGAAGACCGCCTCGGCCTTCACGTCTCCGCCGACGAGGATGGCCATGTTGCCGGGCACGTACCAGGTGGAGCGCATCCTCTCGAGGTCCGCTACGGTGGCAGCCTGGATGTTCGCCTCGGGGCCGTCGATGTTCTTGCGCCAGGGCTGCCCCGGGTAGAGCCTCGACTCCAGGGCATTGGAGAAAACCTGGTTGGGATCCGCGTGGTAGCCCTTTATCTCGTTGAGCACCACGCCCTTCTCCGCCTCGAGCTTGACCGGGTCGAAGACAGGGTGACGGACGGCCCATGACCAGAAAGCCACGCCCTCGTCGAGCTTGTCCGAGGGCACGGTAATGTAATAATTGATATATTCCTCACCGGTCGAACCGTTCCAGCTCGGCACTCCCATCGCGTTGAGCGCCGCCGTGAAGGCTGCCTGGTTCGCGTACTTTTCGTTGGAGGCGAAGAGCATGTGCTCGTAGAGGTGGAAGAGGCCGGCGTCGCTCCTGTCCTGGGCCGACGCTCCGCCCCTGAAGACCACGCAGATCGTGGCCAGGGGCACTGCCCCGTTCTCTACGGCGAAGACTTCGAGCCCGTTGGCAAGGCTCCGATGCGCCGCCGCAGGCGTCGCCACCGCTGAGGCCACTGCCGGTGCAGCGACAAGCGGCAGCGCCGCGAGCGCCACAGCGAGGGTGAAAAAGATCGTAGCTGCGCGGCCATTAAGCCGCGATCCCACGGATCGTCCTGTCGAAAGCTCCATGCTGCCTCCCCTGTGCCGCGCATCCCTTCCCCGGGTCCCCGCGGCAGACGGATCTCGCGGGGCCGCAGCCGAAGCCCAAGCGCCCCGCAGGACGGAATCCTAACCGCCGGAATCCCGGCTGTCCAGCGCATTGATCCTCTCGTGCGACCGTCCCCTTGCCCTGATTTGCCTCGCAACTATACACTCGCCATACCATGGAATACCTCAAGCGCACTGTCACCTGCGGCGAACTCGCCGTTGCCGACGCCGGAAAATCCGTCGTCCTGAACGGCTGGATCCACCGTCACCGCGACCACGGTGGCATAACCTTCCTGAACCTCCGCGACCGCTACGGAGTGACGCAGGTCGTCATCGACGCGGACGCCTCCGCCGGGCTCAAGGCCACTGCGGCTGAACTCAAGTTCGAATACTGCGTCGCGATCTCAGGCAGGGTCCGCGCGCGTCCCGATGCGATGGTGAACCGGGACATGGGCACCGGTGCCATAGAGGTCGTGGCCGAGGGCATCCAGATCCTCTCGCGCTGCGAGACCCTCCCCTTCATGATTGACGAGAAGAGCGACGCCAAGGAGGACCTCCGCCTCACCCACCGCTACCTCGACCTCCGCTCCTTCTCGATGCAGCGCAAGCTCAGGCTGCGCCACGAGGTTGCCTTTGCCGTACGCGAGCACCTTGCGGGCAAGGGTTTCTTCGAGATCGAGACCCCGACCTTCATCAAGTCGACCCCCGAAGGCGCCCGCGACTACCTTGTCCCCTCGCGCCTTTACCCCGGCAAGTTCTATGCATTGCCCCAATCGCCCCAGCTCTACAAGCAGATCCTCATGGTATCGGGCTTCGACAAGTATTTCCAATTGGCTCGATGTTACCGGGACGAGGACGCACGCGGCGACCGCCAGCCGGAGTTCACGCAGATCGACATCGAGATGAGCTTCGTCAAGCGCGACGACATCCTGGCCCTTGTCGAGGGCCTGATGGGCCATGTCTTCAGGAAGACACTCGGCCTGGACCTGCCGCCCACCTTCCGCCGCATCGCCTATGACGACTCGATGGAACTCTACGGCAACGACAAGCCTGACCTCCGCTTCGGCATGGAGATGTCCGACATCGGCAGCTTCGCTCTCCGCTCCACCTTCCAGGCCTTCAAGGAAGCCATCGCTGCCGGTGGCGCAGTGAAGGCCCTGGTGGTCAAGGGCAAGGCCGACTACAGCCGCAAGCAGATCGAGGAACTCGAGGCCTCGGCAAAGATCTTCAAGGCCAAGGGCCTGGCCTGGATGAAGGTAGGCGCCGAGGGCAGGCTCGAGGGAGGAGCTTCGAAGTTCTTCGCGGGAGAAGGTATCGACTCAACGCTTGCGACCGACCTCCTCGGGGCCTTGGGCGCAGGCCCGGGCGACCTCATCCTCATGGTCGCGGACGGCAAGCGGAAGGTCGCCAACCAGGGCCTCGGGGCCGTGCGTTCCAAGCTGGGCCGTGACCTCGGCTTTTGTGATCCGGCCTGCTTCGAGTTCGCCTGGATCGTCGACTTCCCGATGTTCGAGTACAACGAAGACGAAAAGCGCTGGGAAGCGGCCCACCACATGTTCACCATGCCCCAGGAAAAATATCATAGTACTTTGGAATCAGATCCCGGTGCGGTAAAGGGCGACCTCTACGACCTCGTGCTCAATGGCTTCGAGCTGGCTTCCGGGTCGATCCGCATCCACGACCCTGAGCTCCAGAAGCGCATATTCAGCATTGTAGGCTTTGACGCAAAGGACGCCGAGACGAAATTCGGCTTCCTCACCGAAGCCTTCAAGTACGGCCCTCCGCCCCACGGAGGCATCGCCCCCGGCCTCGACCGCCTGGTGATGCTCATGGCCGGCGAGACCTCCATCAAGGAGGTCATCGCCTTCCCGAAGAACAGCTTCGCCGTGGGTCCGATGGATGATTCGCCCAACTTCGTGGACGCCAAACAGCTTGAGGACCTGCACATCAGGATCGTGGAGAAGAAAGAGTAGTTACGCTATTCCCGATTTCCAGGGCTGTCTGCCGCCCACATGCCCTTCGGGGTTCCCTTTGAACGGTGCTGGCCTTGGCCGGACCTTGAAGCCTATCTCTTCTCCGCCGCCGTCGGCGTCTTGACCGCGCGCTTGGCCTCTGAAAGATCGACGGCGAAGTGGCGGAGGAGCCGGACACAGTCAGCGAGAAGGTTCGAACCGCTCTCGAGATCGAAGAGGAGCTGCGGCTTGGTCTGGCTTACATGGAGGGCATTGGACACAAGTTTTGATTGCCGCGAGCGGAGGTCAGCTATCAGGGTGTCGATCGAGGAGTGGAGATCCATGAAGGAGGTGAAGGCCGCCTGGAGGATGCGGTCAGCGCGCTTTTCAAGGTCCTCGATGGAACGGAAGGCCTTGGACTTGGCGACGCCATCGAAGTGCCCTCCCTCGATGGCCTGGATTATCGGAAGGAATCGCGAGGCCGAGGGTGAGAGGTGATCGCTTTCGAGGGTCTGTATCTCCGTGATGACTGCGATGCACTGGGTATGGGCAAGGGCGAAGGAGCGCCTGAACTCCTGGTCGGTGAACACGATGCCGAGCAGGGTCGCATCTATGGATCGTTGAATGAATGGAAGCAGGAAGTACTCGCCAAAGCTTTTTGCTATCGACAGCGCGGTGCAATACCGGAGGGGCGAAAGTCCCTGTCCCGCGAAGAGCCCGGAGATCTCCTTGGTATAGCCGGTGACAGGCACGAGCTCGCGATCTTCGAAGACTGCCCTCTTCATGCGATCGAGGTCACCGGAGGCCTGGGATTCCACGAATTGACGCTTGCTTTCGCTGTATTCAGCCTCAAGCCGGGCGGCTATCTTGCCTGCGGGATCGACCATTTCCTCGGAGCTGGGCCCGAGGTTGAAGGCTGGATTTCCCGAGGCTGCGCGCGCGACTGCGGCGAGCCGGTCAGGGGGGATGGCATTCTTGATGATCAAGGCGATGGAGCGGAAGTCGGCTTCCAGGTCTGCAGCCTCATAGTTGAGGTCTCCCGCAAGGGGAAGAAGGGCAAGGAGGAAGCTGAGGAGGGTCTCGTCGACGATGAGGCCGTCAATCAGGAAGCGGAGGTCTGCCAACTCGACAACCACCCCGTCGGCGACGCAGGGGCCAAAGGCGCCGGGCGCTACGCCTTGCTTGGTGAAGGACTTGAGGAGGCCCTCGAAATCGAAGTCGCAGAGCGAGGCAAGCTTGAGTGCCACCCTGTAGCTGTCCCTGAAGGTCTCGACTTCCAGCGACTTGAAAACCGCCATCCGTATCCTGAAGATCTCATCCATGGCCGCGATGAGTTCTCCCCCCGCAGCCCTGGCCTCTGGCTTGATGGCATCGAAGGAAAAGGAGTCGCTGGAGATATTCCTCGCACTCATGATCTTTGCCAGGAGGGCGTCTATGGTTCGGAATTGCGCCGCCTTGTCTCCCGAGATAGTCAGGCGGAACAGGGCAGCCAGATTGATGCTTGCTTTCCGAAGCTTTGCCAGGTTTTCGGCGAACTCAGCCTCGATCACATTCCTGAAGGGCCGGTACCATGGGGGACCATTTTTCTTGATGTCCTTGAGGAGGAGCGAAAGCTCTCGTGAAGGAGAGCCCTCAGGTCCTGAAAGCAGACCGAGGGATACGAGAAATCTCGTAAACAAGGCCATGATACCCATATGCTCACCTCTCGCTGAAGGATCGGACCTGCCTTCACGTAGAAATGCAGAACGGGGTTATCATAGCAATCAACAGGCTAAATGCCAGCAATTTCGCTAGGCTTGGACCCCGCAGACCTCGGAAATCGCACGCTCGAGCTCCTTCTTGGGAAGGGCGCCCTGGATATAGCGCGGCGAGCCGTCCATGGGGACGAAATAGAGGGTAGGGATGCTCGTGACCTCGAACATGCCGGCAAGCTGGGGCTGTTCTTCGGTATTGACCTTATATACGTGGAGCTTGCCGGCGTATTTCGTGGAGAGTTCCTCGATGACAGGGGCGATCATCTTGCAGGGCCCGCACCAGTCCGCGTAGAAATCGATAAGGGCCGGCAAGTCACCCTCATACTTCCAATCCTTGTTCGCCTCGAAGTTAAATACCTTGGTCTTGAAGCTTTCAAGGGTAAGGTGCTCGCTCATGTAATCCTCCATGGACAGGTTTCTTCCGTCCCGCGTCCTTGTGGCTTAATATAGCTTTTTCTCTATGTCGAGTCCAGCGCCTGCACGGGCATCAGGATGGCTGAGCAGGACTACTGCCGGCACCGGCATTGCAAGGCTCAGCCGCGGAGCTGGATCCTCCGGGCATGCTCGCGGAGGGAAGAATCCGGGTCAGACAGTGCCGCGACGAGGGTTCCCTTGAAAACGGGCTCGAGGGTAGCCTCAGCCACCTCGAGGATGAGCCTACGGAGTTTGCTGGAAGCTCGTCCGTAGAGGCTCGCGAGCTCCCCCTCGGCCTGCATTGCACCGAGGAGGGCTACCGATCGAACGGCCTGCGCCGCGACCAGCTCGTCACTGTCATAGAGTGCCTTGCGTAGGAACACATAGCCAGCGGTGCGACCAGAAAGGCCAAGGCGCTTGGCTGCCTCGCAGCGGGCGCCTTCGTCGGGGTCCGAGGCGAGGATCTGCCCGAGCGCGAAGAGATCTTCGCCGGCCTCGATGACGCTTCGGTAACGGTTGGAGGCACCGGCACCGGGCAGGGTGGAAAGCGGCAGGGCAATGAGTACCTTATAGGCCTTGGTGACATTGGCGAAGTTGCCGGCGGTGGAGGGATCTCCGGAGATATCCGGATGGTAGCGTTTGACAAGGCGACGGTAGGCAAGGCGTACCTCGCCCTCGTCCGCTCCGGGACCGAGGGCGAGCACCGAACGGGGATCGATGAAGGGCTCAGTCTCTATCGTCATGTCCGAGTGTCCCTTCGTCGCCTGTCCCTTTTTTTGCCCGCGGGCTGGACTATGTGGACAGGAGCTGCATCGGCGGCGACTCCGGGATTGGGGGCTTCGCGAAGCGCTGCTTCGCGCCTGGGCACCCTCACGGCGCGGGAGAGGAGCTCGCCGACGAGGCCCTCGAGCTCTGCACGGAGCACGCGAAGCTTGTCGACGCCGAGGGAGGGTTCCGCTGAAGCGCCCCCCTCGATGGCTGCCCGGACCTCGGTGTCGAGGCTCCCTTCCATCGTAGCCCCTGAACGAAGCTCCTCAAGCCGGGCCCTGAGCCCGGAAATCTTTCCGGCAAGGGCTTCGGCGCTTTCATCGGAGCTGCCCCTGTCCAGATCGACAATGGTAATCGCCTGGATGCTCCCCGATTCGAGGTCGCGGGCTGAAACGTGGAGGATATTCGACTCATCGATGGTGAAGTCGACGGCGATCCTCGGCATCCCCGCCGTCACGGGACGGAGGCCCGCAAGGAGAAAACGACCCAGGGAAAGGTTCTCGCTGATCACCGTCGATTCGCCTTGGAGGACATGGATCTCCACCGAGTCCTGGTTGTCGGTGACGGTCGTGAACATGCGCTGGCGGGTCGCGGGGACTGGACTGTTCTTGCGGATGAGGGGGGTAAAGCGACCACCATCGATCTCTACGCCATAGCTGCGCGAGACGACATCGCGGACCGTGAGCCGTTCAGAGCCAGAGATCAGGGCTCCCTCTACCGCCGCCCCAAGGGCCACAATCTCGTCGGGATTGATTCCTCCCGAGGGTCGGAGCCCGAGCCTCTCTTCGATGAGGCGCCGCACGAGGGGGATGCGGCTCGAGCCTCCCGAGAGGATGAGGCTGTCGATTTCCCTGGCTTCTACCCTGGCATCCTCGAGGGCACGTACGGTCAATTCGAGGCTGCGCTCGATGAAGGGAAGAGCAAGGGTTTCGAACTCGACCCTCCCGAGGGTGAACTCAGGGTGGAGGAGGCTGCCATCGACCGATCGATAGGCGAAAGGCAGGGCGAGGGTCGTTTCGACCCGCTCTGAAAGCTCGATCTTGGCTCGCTCGGACTGGTCGGTCAGCTGCTGGGCAAGAAGGCGGTCAGACTCGACATCGAGACCGTAGGCTTCGGAAAAGTGGCGCTTCGCCCGCTGGTAGAGTTCCCGGTCGAGGTCGATGCCCCCAAGTTTCCCATCTCCACGCGAGGCCAGGACGCTGCAATCACGACCCTCCTGCCTGAGAATGGTCACATCGAAGGTCCCGCCCCCGAAGTCATAGATGAGAAGGAGCCGGGCCCTGGCAGCTGCAGCCTCGATCCCGTCCTTTCCAGCTGCCAACCATGCACGGGCCAGGGAGGCTGCCGTCGGCTCGTTAAGCAGCCTGACAATTTCAAGTCCTGCCAGTCGTCCTGCCTCGAGGAGACCCCGCCGCGCAGGTTCGGAAAAATGGGCTGGAGCGGTGACGACAGCCTTGACCACCACCCTGCCGAGGTGGCGCTCCGCGTCGGCACGCAGGGCTCCGAGGATCAGCGCGACGATCTCGGGGGGCCTGTATTCGCGCTGCCCCATCAGGACCGGAACCGAGCCGCCCAGGAGCCGCTTGATCGCGAGGACAGTGTTGCCTGGATTGATGAAGGCCTGGTTCTTGGCCGACTCGCCTACGAGGATCTCGCCCTTGGAGGAGAGGGCCACCGCGCTCGGTGTGGAGCGGGCTCCCCGCGCGTTCGGGATGAGGCTCGGGCGGTCGCCATCCATGAAGGCGACGAGGGAGTTGGTAGTGCCAAAATCGATGCCGATGATGCCAGCGCTCATTGCTCGTTGCCCCAGCCTTCATCCAGGGCTCGGACCTCGGCACCCTGGCCCCGCCTGCCCTCGTCGAGGGAGATGAGAAGCTCCACCTCGGCGATGGTCGCACCTACCTTGCTTGCGATGATGTCTGCCGAAAAACCGTTGCGGTGCAGCCCCAGGACCCGCTCGCGGCGAGAGGGAGGGGCGATCTCAGGCTGGCGGGGCGGCACCGGGACAGGGGGGGCAGGCTCGGTCGCCATGGCCCGAGCCGGGACAGCCCCGCCAGGCGGAAGCTGGACGGGTTCCCCGGAGTATCCACCCGTAGTGTCAGCTGGCTCGGAATTGTTGAGGTCCTTTGGCATCGTCCAAGCGGAGCGCGCCGCAGGCTGGCCCGCTGACTGGGCTCCCGGCTGCGAGTCCAGATCGGAAGAGGGTCCAGAAGTATCGGCCTGCACGATGGCTGCGCGGCGTCCGAGCTTCGAGTAGACCTCTGTCTCGGTCTGCCGCTTTCCAGCCTCGCGCTTCAGCAATCCGAGCCTTCTGTCAGCCTCTGCCATGGCTTCACGGAGCCCTGACAAACGGTCCTCTATCAGGCTTATGTTGCGCTCGGTCGTCTCGTTGAGTTCGAGGTTGAGGAGCCTGACTTCCTTGCGGGCCTCCGCGAGGAGCCCATCGAGCTCGAGGCTTTTCCGGACACGTGCCTTGAGGACAAACCAGATGACCATGAGTCCGGCTATGTCGATGGCGACAAGAATGAGGTATTCACCCATAGGCTAGCCTGAGAGGTCTATTTTCTTGCCAAGACCGGGATCCCGGATCACTTCGGACTTGGGAAGCTCGTTCCCTTCGCTTCCCTTCTTCCCGTCCTTGTCGCCCGAGGCTGCCCCTCCTTGGGAATTTCCATCGCGATCCGCTACCTCGCGCGATCCTGAGTCGGGGTCCTCGGTGCGTTGCACCGACTCAAGCCTCTCCTCATGGCGCTTCAGATCGGCGGCATTCTTCATGGATGCGGTGAAGGCTGCTCCTTCCTTCTCAACCGACTGGTCCTTCCCGACCTGGCCGAGCTGGAGGAACATGGTCTGGAGGTCAATCGGTCTTATAGGCATCTGGCGGACCCTTCTTGAGGATGGCATCCTCCGGCTCCTCGTACCTCGTCGTCCGGATGGAGAGGTTCTCGAGGTAGAAGGTGAGACCCTTTGTCTCGTTATGGATGTCTTCCTTCGTGTCCTTGATCGTGATCTTGACCCCAGGATAGATGCGACCAGAGGCGCTGATGCGACCCTTCGCCTTGAGCCCGTTGAGATAGACATTGATCGCCTGGATATCCTTCGCGATGGACTTGATCTCGGCCAGGAGGTCCTCCCGCTGGAGGATCATGTCCTGGAGGATGGCTTCTTTTTCCTCCGAAAGTTCCTTCCGCTGCTTGAGGGCATTCAGGGTTGCGATGTTCTTGTCGTAATTGTCGAGCTGCTTCTTGAGCTTGGCTGCCTTGGCCTGGAGCTGGTCGGACTTCTCCTTGCTCTTCGGATCGTAGCCAACCTCGAGGAGGGTCTCCGCCCCGCCGACCGGAGAGCCGAGGGTTTTCGCGTTTATCTCCTCGCAGGCACGGTAGCGGCCGCCGACAATGGCTGCGCGCCGTCCCTGGCAGATGATCTTCTTGTTCGCCACCACCGTCGAGTTGATGAGGCCCTCTGAGACGATGAGGTTCTCGCCGACCTCGACCGTGGCGTTCTCTATGAACTTCGCCCAGAGGTTCTTGCCTGCGTAGATGCTCCCGCCCGACTTGGCGTTGATGCCCTGGTGTATGACGATGTCGCCCTCGGCGACGATAGTGGCCTTGCCGACATTGCCTCGGATCTCGATGTTCCCCGAAGCCTTGACCGAATAGCCATCCTCGACATTGCCCAGGATGATGACATTTCCGAGGAACATGATGTCGCCTGTCTTGACCGAGACGTCACCCTGGACCTCGAAGATCTCTTCGACGTTGATCTTGCCGCTGATATAGGTGACCTGGCCATTGATGTCGGCAAGGATGGTGGTTCCATCGTCGGAGAGGTGGACATTGCGTCCCAGGGGCGGTGGCATGTCCTTGCCTGAGCGGGCGGGAATCATCTTGCCGGTGACTGTCCTTCCAGGCTTGCCGATTTCGGGGGGCTGGCGCCTCGCCAGGGGCTGGCCCTGGACGACATTCTGGATCAGGCCGAGTTCCCTGAAGTTGACCTTGCCGTCGGAAGCCTCGCGGAGATGGACCTTGGACTTGTCGACCTCGAAGTTGAAAATCGTGCCGGCATCTCGGCCGTTCTGAGGCTTCAATCCCTCAGCAACGAGTATGGCTTCGCGATAACGCGGCGAGTCCTCCAGCTCCTGGAGGACCTCCTCAAGGACTCCCTGGGTGATCCGGTTGTTTCGCAGCACAGAAATGAGTGTATCCCGCGACAGGTCGCAGCCCCCTGGTCCAGGAGGAGAGATCCTGATAAAGGCCTTCATCTCCTGCTCGAGGATGTCCACGGAGAAGAGCGCGTCGTTGGCCGGGTTGGAGATGTAGGAACCGACCCGGATATAGTCCCCGGAGGCGTGCTTGACCACTTCCCTGACCATGGCATCGTCGTAGTCCTTGATGCCCCGCTGCTCGAGGCGCTCGATCGCTTGACGTTCCGTGGCCCGTTTTCCCTTGCCTTCCGGCTGGCTGACCTTGAGGAGAACGCCATCCGGGGAGAAGCGCACATAGCATAGTCCGTCCAGGTCGCGCGCGACCGAAATCATGGACAGGGAATCGCCCTCGCTTTCAGCGACATCCTGGCTGGCCAACTCGACCTTTTTCCGTTCCGCTCCCGCCCTGGCCTTTACCTTCCACGGCTTTGAGCCTGCGCCGAGAAGTCCGGCTACGCCCTTCTCCACGACTTCATACTCGACGCGCACAAGGGGGACCTCGAGCTGCACCGAGGCGCTCTTCAAGGCCTCCTCGAGGGTCTTCCCCGAGACGGCAATCGACCGTCGACCTTGGTCCTCCTCGAGGTAGCGGCGCATGAGGTCCGCAACCTCGGGCAAACCGAGCCGGACTGCCATGGATTAGAAGATCCCTCTCCGCATGTTCGTGAGCTTCGCCCTGAGGCGGATTATGGCCTTGGTATGGAGCTGGCTGACGCGGGATTCGGTTACCTCGAGGACCTGACCGATTTCCTTGAGGGTGAGATCCTCATAATAGTAAAGGACGAGTACCTTCTTTTCCTTTTCGGGGAGCTCGCTGATCGATTGCACGATGACGCGCTTGATCTCCTCTCGCTCGACCGAGGAATCGGGGTTGAAGCTCGAGGGGGACTCGATGCTCTCCCCTATGGAGATCTTGTCGCTGTCGTCCCCCGAGTACCAGACGTCGTTGAGCGAGAGCACCGAGGTACCGGAGATCTTGAGCATGGTCTTGAGGAGTTCCTCCTCGCTCATGCCGAGGGACCCTGCGATCTCCCCGTCGGTGGCGGGACGGCCGAGGGTGGACTCGAGGCCCACGATGGCCTCCTCGATCTCCTTGGTCTTCTGGCGCACGGAGCGGGGTACCCAGTCGATCGAGCGCAGTTCATCGAAAATGGCGCCCCGTATCCTGGTTACCGCGTAGGTCTTGAACTTGACATGCTTTTCCGGATCGAATTTCTCGATGGCGTCAAGGAGTCCGAAGACGCCGAAACCGACGAGGTCGTCGAACTCGACGGAATTGGGCATGCTCGCCGCCACCTTGCCCGCGACGTATTTCACGAGGGGAGCGTACTGCTTGATGAAGGCATCCCTGATAGCTGGATCCTTGGCCTTCTTGTAGGAAGCCCAGAGTTCTTCTTCGCTCAGGTGCGCAAGAGGGTTTTCGACCATATTCGCTTACCCTTTCTTATCTCGGTTCATGAGTGTACGCACCGCCAAGGCAAGGGTAGCGGGATCCGAACCGTTTGGCCCCGATCCTGCGGCTTTGCCCTGGCCCGACGACCCGGCTTCGTTCGATCCAGATGCCGTGGAGGACGCCCCCCCTCCGCCGGCAGAAAGCTGCTCGTAACTACCCACTATCGACTCAAGGTCGGGCAGGGTGTCCAGCTGCTCGTTCCCCGAGGCGGAATGACGGGGAATCGCTGCAGCTGCCGACGCACCCGAGGATGCGGCATCAGTCTCGAAGATCGTGCCCTCATCCTCCGCTTCCGCGTCGCCTGAAAGACTGACGCGCGCCTTTGATCTGGCCTCACCGAGAGAATCACTGCCCCCACGCTCGTCTCCATCGCTGGAAAGCGTCCCACCTGATACAGCAGATTCCATGAGCTCCGCGCTGTCATCCTCACCGACAGTGATATCCAGGGATCCACCGACCCCCTCATCGTCTTCTTCCCCTTGCACGGTGAAGGACGCAGCTACTACGGCATCGCTCTCGGCGGCGCCTCCGGGTTCGAAGAGATCGGGGATGAAAGAACGCATAAGGAAAATGGCCCCCCAGGCGAGTCCGCCGAACAACACGCCGAAAACGAGGGCTCGAAGTGCCGCCGACCCGATGCCGACACGGGCCACGAGCCCGACAAGGAAAGAAAGCACCGAGGAAAGTGCAGCTACGACCAGCGTCACACGCAGGTCAGTGTTCACCGAGAAGGCCCCCGCCCATGGGGGCAAGAGTAGGCTGAAAGAGAATCACTCGTCAAGTTGAACCCCGTCCGGATGCTTTCCTGTCCCATGGCGGTCTCAATCCTTGCCAAAAAGCTTCTTGATGAAGCGGCCGATGCCAGCATCGTCGGGAAAATCCGTCTTCTCGATGCGGCTCACGAGGTGCTGGATCGAGATCGAGGCCTTGGACCTCGGCTCGCTGATGAGGAAGGGTTTTTGCCTGAGAACTGCCTGCGAGACGACAGGATCGTCATAGATGCAACCGAGGTACTCCACCTTGAGGTTCAGGAAGGTGCCCGATATCTCGATGATCCGGTCGGCCACCCTCCGGCCCTCGACGACGTTCTTCACGCGGTTTACGACGAGCTTCAGCCCGATGTTGAGGTTCTCCACCTCGGTGGCGATAATCTTGATGATCCCATAGGCATCGGTGATGGCCGTCGGCTCCGGGGTGGTGATGATGATGGCCTCGTCGGCGGCTGCCACGAAGGACAGCACATTGTTGCCGACACCGGCGCCCGTGTCGATGATGACGATGTCGGCCTGCGAGAGGGCATAGAGCTCGCTGATGAAGCCCTGCCGCTCGTCCTCGGTGAGGTTGGCTATCTTCGAGAAACCCGAGGCGCCGGCGACGATCTGGATGCCATAGTCGGTGTCGTAGATGATGTCCCGCATGGATTTCTGCTTTTTCATCACGTGGTAGAGGTTATGCTTGGGAATGACATTCAGCATTATGTTCACATTCGCCAGACCGAGGTCGGCGTCCATGACGATGACCTTCTTGCCGAGCTTCGCGTAGGCGATGGCGAGGTTGACCGAGACATTGGTCTTGCCCACCCCTCCCTTTCCGCTTGTCACGGCTATGATTCGGGTCTTCCGCGCGGCCTGCTGGGGCTGCTCCCGCAGGCGTTCCGCCGGTTTCGGGGCCGCCTTCGCGCTGTTCATCATGTCCCTGAGCGCCTGTGCCTGGTCTTCCATCATGCCCTCCCGTAATTCTCGTTGGCGGGGCGTCCGCTGCCGGAACCCCTTCCGCGTCTGCCAGGATCGGCTGGAGCGGCGTAGCGCTCCTCGAGGGCGGCCCTGTTTGGCCTGAATCCCTCGAGCCTGACGAGGAGGCGGAGCGGAGTCGCCCTCTCGATGTCCTGGGGCACCCTTTGCCCGTTGGTGAGATAGGAAAGAGACTTGCCCTTGGCGGCAAGTGCGGAGATCGCATTGCCGATTCGGTCGGTCTCGTCGAGCTTGGTCAGCACGACAGCGCGGTAGGCGAAGGGTTCGAACTGCCTGAGGATCTCCCCCATGTCGCTCGATTTCGTGGTGGCAGCAAGGGCAAGATGCACCTCGGCTTTCGGTCCGCAGGCCGCGACCAGGCGCTTCACCTCGGCGAGCTTGACGGCGTCCTTCGGGCTCTTCCCGATCGTGTCCACAAGGATCAGGTCAGCATCGGAGTTGTCCACGAGGGCCTTCCGGAGTTCGTCCTCGGTCTCGACGCAGGAAACAGGCACGTCCATGATGCTGCCATAGGTCTCTATCTGCTGCCGTGCCCCGATGCGGTAATTGTCGATGGTGATCATCCTCACCGAGCAGGGCTTCTCCCCCCCGATTCCGACGCGGTAGATGGCTGCGAGCTTGGCGATGGTGGTCGTCTTGCCCACGCCGGTTGGACCCACAAGGGCCAGAACCCGGGGCTTCTGGAAGCCATCCTCGCGCCATACGCCTATGTCGTCACCTATCCACTCGATCACCCTGTCCTGCACGTAATCGAAGTCCTCGAGGGCCTCGAGCGTGAAGTCGCGCCTGAGCCTGGCAGTGACCTCACGGCGGTAGGACTCGGCAAAATCGTTGTCTGCAAGGAGGCTGTCTATCCTTGCGATGGTAGGATGGACCTCGTCGGAAGCCTGCACATCGAGGCCCTCGCGCATTGCGGTCTTCAGGTCGCGGATCTCGGCCAGCACCGTCTCGAGGGCCTTCTCGCCGGCCTTCTGCTCGGCAGCCTGCCTGGCCTCCTGCTGCCCCTGTTCCTGGATCTTCGCGGCCGCCTCGGCCGGACGGGCGAGGTTGAGGATCTTGCGCTTCTCCTCCTCGAGGCTGCCGACCGCCGTACGCGGGCCCTCGCTCCTGGGCTTCAGGTAGCCCGACACCTCGACGCTCTCCTTCGCGAAGAGACCGAGGATGCCGCCGGAGCGGATTGTCCTATGTGTGAGTATCTGCGCCTGCTCGCCGTACTTGAGCCGCACGAGATCCATGGCTTCCCGGTGCGAGGGCGCCTGTTCGGTGAAATACTGCATGATGCTAACCTTCCAGCTTTATCTCGCCGATCGCGTCGACCCGGGCGTCCACGACGATCTCGGGGACGGAGAGGACGACAAGATCGGGCAATTCGCGTTCTGTACTCGATTTCACCAGCGCCCGCGCGGCTTCTGAACAGAGGATGACGGGGAACCAGCCCTTCTGCTGCACCGACTGCACGGCCTTGCTGAGTGCCTTGATCCACTGCCGCTGCAGGCCGGGCTCGAGGGCCGACAGCACACCACCGGGAGTCTCGACCCGCGAGTCGATGATCTTCTGCTCGAGGCCTGGATCGATGGTGAGCACACGGAGGCTGTGGTCCGCGTCCGTATACTGGAAGCAGATCTGCCGCGAGAGGGCCTGGCGCACCTTCTCGACGAGGAAGCCAGGATCCTTGGTCACACCGGCATAGTCGGCCAGCGTCTCCAGGATCGTCACCATGTTGCGGATGGACACCTGCTCGCGGAGGAGGCCCTGGAGGACCTTCTGGATCTCGCCGAGGCTGAGCCGCTTGGTCGTCTCCTCGATGACTGCCGAGTAGTCCTTCTTGAGCGCGTCCAGGATGGCCTGAACTTCCTGGCGCCCGAGGATCTCGGAGGCATGGCGCTTGATGAGTTCGGTCAGATGGGTTGCCACCATGGAAGGCGCGTCGACTATCGTATAGCCCGCGCGCTCGGCGCGGTCGCGCTGTTCCTCGGAGATCCAGATGGCGGGAAGGCCGAAGGTCGGGTCGCGGGTCTTCTCGCCCGGGACTTCCTCGGTGACGCCTCCGGGATTGATCGCAAGGTAGTAGCCCACCCTGATGATCGCCCTGCCGACCTGCGCCCCCTTGATCTTGAACGAGTACTCGGAGGGCTCGAGCCTCATGTTGTCAATTATGCGGATCCGCGGAACCACGAGGCCCATCTCGAGGGCACTCTCCTTCCTGATGCGCGTTATGCGCTCCAGGAGGTCTGCGCCCTTGTCCTTGTCAACCAGGGGAATGAGCCCGTAGCCGAGTTCGAGGCTGATGGGATCGAGGGGCACTACGGGCGACAGCTCAGGCGGCGTCTCGGCCTTGCGCCCGGCTCCCGCGGCCGCTTCCTTGGCCTTGTCCGAGGCCGCGGCTTCCTTCGTTGCCAGCCTGAGGCCGAGGAAGCCGAAGGCAACAGCCATGGGGATGAGGACGTACCAGGGGAAGCCGGGAAGGATGGCCATGATCGTGAGCACCGCAGCGGCGATGAGGTAGATCCTGGAATTCTGCGTGAACTGCGAGGCAACCTCACGGCCGAAGGTGCCCTGGGCGTTGGCCCGCGTCACGATGATGCCCGTCGCGGTCGACACCAGGAGGGCGGGCATCTGCGCGAGGAGTCCCTCGCCGATCGTGAGGGCCGTATAGGTCGTGATGGCAGTGTTGAAGTCCTCTTTGTGGAGGACCATCCCGATGATGAACCCCCCTACGAAATTGACTACGGATATAAAGATCGAGATCTTGACGTTCCCGGAGATGAACTTCGAGGCGCCGTCCATCTGTCCGTAGAAATCGACCTCCCTCTGGACCTCGAGCTTGCGCTTCTGCGCCTCCTCCTCCGAGATGGAACCAGAATTGTACTCCGCCTCGATGGCCATCTGCTTGCCGGGCAACGCGTCCAGGGTAAAGCGGGCCGCGACCTCGGCGATGCGCGTCGCGCCCTTGGTGATGACGATCGCCTGGACTGCGATGATGACGATGAAGATGATGAATCCTATGACGAGTCCCTCGGTGCCTCCGGTGCCGACGACGAAACTCGCGAAGGCCCTGATGAGTTGCCCGTCGAATTGGGAGCCCTGGGCAAGGATGAGCCTCGTCGAGGAGATGTTGAGGGCGAGCCCGAAAACCGTCGTGACCAGGAGCATCGTCGGGAAGATCGAGAAGTCCGTCGCCTTCCTGGTGTACAGTACTATCAGTATTATGAGGACTGCGACCGTGAGGTTGAATGCCAATAGCGCGTCAAGGAGGATGGTCGGGATGGGGATCATGATCATCATGATCACCGCTATGGTTCCCGCCGCCACCGCCAGGTCCGTCGGGTCGGCGAAGAGGCTATCGCGGACCGCTCGCTGCGTGTCAGCCATTGGCGAACTCCTTTGTCATCATCATGCCTCCGCCGCCTGGACCAGCGACTGCCGCATCCGCTCCGCTTCGCCGGAGGCCTCGTACACGGACTGGAGGACGGCCGCGATGGCCATGTAGTATTTCTCCGGAATGGGGTCCCCTATCTCCACGTCGGCGTAGAGGGCCCGCGCCAGGGGGCGGTTCTCCACGACAGGGACTCCCGAATCCGTCGCGATCTTCCTGATCCTGAGTGCCATCTCGTCGATGCCCTTGGCCGACACGACGGGCGCGAAGCTCCGCTCCCGATCCCATTCGAGGGCTACCGCGAAGTGGGTCGGGTTGGTGATGACCACATCGGCCTTGGGCACGTTGGCGGCCATGTTCCTTGCCAGGAGCTCCCTCATGCGCTCCCGGAGCCGCCCCTTCACCAGGGGGTCTCCCTCCATCATCTTCCGCTCTTCCTTGACTTCCTGCTTGGACATCTTCAGGGATTCCATGTACTGCCTGCGCTGGAACATGTAGTCCGGTATCGCGAGCACCAGGAGGATGACAGCCACCTCGATGATCAGACGCGCGGACAGCGATCCCACAAGGGCGACGGAATCCCAGAAATTCGCGGTTATCGCGGACAGGAGCCTGCCGAGATCCCCTGATATGGTGATCCAGGATGCCACGCCGATGATCACTACCTTGATGATCGTCTTGGCCAGGTTCCACATGCCCTCGGCCGAGAAAAGGCTCTTCGAAATCCACTGGCCGAAGCGGGGAACGATCCTCGAAAAATCAGGAGTAATTGGTTTTACCGTAAAGAGGAAACCTACCTGCACCATGTTCGTCGCGATGCCGGACACCATCCCGGTGATAGCCAGGGGCAATGCCAGCTTGACAAAATAGGAGAGGAAGCTCGCGGCCAGCATGCCTCCGTCCGTCGTCACATCGGTCGTCGTCGCCGTATTGAAATAGTAAAGCAGCATCTCCTTGAAAGTCTTCCCGTACCAGGGAGCGAGGATCACGAGCACGATCATGGGAAGGAGGAGCCCCACCGCGCCGATCAGCTCCTGGCTCTTGGCGACGCGCCCCTCCTCGCGGGCCTTGCGGAGCTTGTATTCGGAGGGCTCCTCGGTCCGGCCCTCGTCCTCGGCCGCGAACCACTGGAGTCCCATGTCGGGAATCAGGGTAGATGTGAAGGGTTCGCGATACTCCCTGGCTTCGGCGTTTGCCATCATCACCGGCCTCCGAGCATGGTGGCCATGTCACCGAAGCCGCCGTCGATCATGCGGCTGAAGGCCTCCACCATGAAGGGCATGGTGGCGAACATGATGAGCCAGGTGGCCGTCAGGGTTATGGGGAAACCCTCGGTGAGGAGGTTCATCTGGGGGGCTGCCTTCGACAGGAGTCCGAGAGCTATGGTAACCACGAAGAGGGTGCCAAGGATGGGCATGGCCAGGATGAGGCTCTGCAGGAGCAGTGCGCCGACCGCCTGCGACAGGAACAGGATGATGTCATCGCGCCTCACAACGAGGTCCACTGCCTTCATCGCGTGGAAGGAACCCTGCACCCCGATCAGGAAGAGCTTGTTGAAACCGCCGATCACGAGGAAGGTGAACATCGCGATGATGTTGAGGAACTGCCCCATGAGGGGCAACTCCACCTGCGCCAGGGGATCGTAGGTTTCCATCGCGCCGAAGCCGATCTGGAGGGAAAAGAGCTGCCCGGCGGCCTGGAAGGCCGAATAGAGCGCGTTGAGGAAAAACCCCATGATCAGACCTATCATGACCTCGCCTATCAGGAGGAGGGCGTAAGACACACCGTCCGCGGGGACCGCGTAGCCGGCCGCCTGGACCGAGGGAAAGACCGCGGCCGCGGCGAAACCCGCGAGTCCGACCTTCGCTGTCTGGGGAACCCCGTCGCTCGACAGGAGGGGCGCGACCTCGATGAGGGCGAGTATCCTCGCTGCTATGAGGAGGAAGAGGTTCCAGTCAGCGAAGGGCCAGCCCATTCCGCTGTTCCGCTACCGGGCCATGGAGGGGATCATGAGGAAGAGCGTCCGCGTGTATTCCGCGAGGCTCCCGAACATCCAGCCACCCAGGAGGGCGAGGACCATCATGATCGCCGCGATCTTGGGCACGAAGGTAAGTGTCTGCTCCTGGATCGAGGTGGTTGCCTGGAGGATCGAGATGACGAGTCCCACCACCATGGCCACGAGGAGCATGGGGGCCGAGAGGATCATCGTCTCGATGATGCCTCCGCGCATGATGCTCACCGCTTCCCCGATGCTCATACGAAGGACCTCACGAGCTGCTCGGTCAGGAGGTTCCATCCGTCCACGAGGACAAAGAGTATCAGCTTGAAAGGCATCGAGATCATGACGGGAGGCAGCATGATCATGCCCATCGACATGAGGGCCGAGGCCACGACCATGTCAATTACTATGAAGGGCACGAAGAGGAGGATGCCTATCTTGAAGGCTATGGTCATCTCGGAGAGGATGAAGGCGGGGATGAGGACGTAGGTCGGGACGTCGGCGAGGGTGTTGGGCTTGGGCAGGTCACGCATCGACATGAAGAGCCGGATGCTCTGCGGATCCTTCTTCATCTGCGAATACATGAAGATCCTGAGCGGGCCCTCTGCCTGCTTGTAGGCTTCCTCGATCCCGATGCTTCCCTGGGAAAGGGGCTGTACCGAATTCTGCCAGATCTTGTCGAAGGTCGGCCACATGACGAAGACCGTGAGGAAGAATGCGATGCCCAGGAGGACCTGGTTGGGCGGCATCTGCTGGAGGGAGAGGGCGCGCTTGACGAAGTCGAGCACGATGGCGATGCGGAGGAAACTCGTCACGAGTATGAGGAGGCTCGGGGCGAGGGACAGGACGGTGAGAAGCAGGAGCACCTGTACCGAAAAGGCTACTTCCTGGCCGGTCTGCGGATTCCTCACCCTGAGGTCGACGAGGGGCACGATGGGGAGTTGTGCGGGAAAGGCAGTTGTCGGAGTGCGGACGCCCGAGCTCCGGGTGGCCCCGGTCCCTGGAGCACCTGTCCCCGTGTTGCCCGTCGCGGGGACGGCCTTCCCTGTTCCCAGGATCGAAGGCTGCCCGGGAGTGAAGGTGCTGGTAGCCTGTGCGTTGGCGGCGGGAGCAGACCCGGTGCTGGCCTGTGTCGTCGTCTGGGCAGCCGCAACCGAGGCCAGCATCAATGCGACTGCGAGCGCGAGCATGCGTGCCCGCCTCATTCGGCTTCCTTGAAGCGGTCGAGCCTGCCCCTTTGCCTGGCGAGGTAGCCCGATGCGGGCCTGGGTTCCTCGAGTGCCGTCGACTGGAATGGCTTTTTCTTTTTCCCGCCTATCAGCCCTGAAAGGATCGAGGAGAAGTCGGAGCTTACGGTCTTTCTCGAAGCGACCTCGAGATCGATGCCGTCGAGGAGTTCCTTGTCATCCACCTCCGCGATAAGGGAGAGCCCGTGCTCGCCGCTCCCGATCAGCCAGGCCTTGTTGCCGAGCCCCACAAGGTGGAGGGACTTCCCTGCGCCAAGCGGGGACGAGGCCAGTATCCTGATAGGCGAATCAACATCGCCCTTGGGACGGGAAAGCTTCCGCATGAGCATGAAGACGAGATACATCACTCCCACCACGAGGGCGAGGACGATGACCATCCTGAGGAAATACAACAATGTATCCGGACCCTTTACAGTGGCCGGACGATTTGCCGCAGCGCCAACGGGATCCAATGACAGCGTCGTCTCGTCGACGGTCGTGGCATTCCCCAATGCCTGGACCGACGCAGTTCCCGGTTTCGCAGCGGACTGCTGTGCCGGAAGAGACGCCACCGCACCGAACGCCACGACGGCGAACAGGGCGAGTATGCGCATTTTCAAAGACCCCTCCCGATTTTTATTTTATCCCAGGGAAAGGCCGGAGCGCAAGCGTGGAATTACGATTAAATTGCAGAAAGCGCCTGCCTTCCACGATTTGGGGCAATCGGTACGATCAGCCGAGGTCGGACATCCGTTCTATCGTCGAGACTATCTCGGTTACGCGCACTCCGAAGTTCTCGTCGATGACGACAACCTCGCCCTTGGCGATGAGCTTATGGTTGACCAGGATGTCTACTGGCTCGCCGGCGAGCTTGTCGAGCTCGATGATGGTGCCCTCGCCCATTCCCAGGATCTCCTTGATGAGCTTGCGGGTCCTTCCGAGTTCGACCGTCATCTCCATCTGGACATCCATGATGAGGCCTATGTTGCCGGACTCGTGGGACGTCGATCCCATCTGGAGGCTGCCGAACTGGACAGGCTGGACATTCGGTGGATTCATCTGCTGCCCGTAACCGCCTCCACCGAAACCCATTCCGCCACCGCCACCGCCACCGCCGCCCATGGGAAAACCGCCGCCACCGCCACCGCCGCCGAAGGACTGTCCCTGTCCCATGGACTGCATGCCGCCGCCCATTCCCCCACCCATGCCGCCAAAGGAATTGCCGCCCTGGCTCTGGCCACCGCCCGAAGCCGCGATGATGTCGCGGGCGAAGGTCATGGAGAAGATCTCGACCATGCGCATCGGCGCTTCATTGCCGATCTTGACGGACCAGGTCGCTCGCATCATTTCCCCTGAGGGAACGCGGGCCATGGCCTTGGGGCCGAAGGATCCCTCGGCGACGCCGGAGGCTATGCCCTGGTTGGAAGTCTTCGACGAGAAAGTGTTGATCTCCGATCCTGTCAATTGTGAGACACATTCCTGGAGGGCGTTGATGGACATGTCATCGAGGTCCATGAGGCCCTGGTCGCCGTTGGCCTGCGAGGCTATGGCTATCGCGAGGTCCTTGGGCATCAGGAAGAGGTGCTCTCCCGGGAAGGATCCCTCGAAGGGCACGCTGCCGGCCATGATCTCCTCGGGCAGCTCACGGAGGAGGCCATCGCGGTTGATGACGTCGACGACCGGTGATCCCACCGTAGCCGAAGAGTTCGTGAAGGTCGACATCACCTGCGAGAGGGCCGAAGCGCAGCTCTCGAGCACGCCTTTGAAGGCAGCTGCCTCGGGAGATGCGGAACCTGTCGAGCCTCCGCCGCCTTTGGGCGCGGGAGGTGGACCCGAGTCGAAGCCCTGAAGCAGGGAATCTATCTCGTTCTGGGAAAGCGCGGCGTCACCCATTGTAGTCTTCTCCTTCTCCGCTGAGCTCCTCGAGCTCATCCTGGCCAACATCCTCGAGCTTTTTCGTGATCTGGACAGCCATCTTTTTCCCGATCGTTCCCGGCTTGCACAGGAACTTCTTCTTGGTCCCGACGTTGAGGCTCATCGGATCGTTGACCCGCACGGAATGGAGCCTGATCACGTCACCCACCCGTAGCGCGAGAACCTCGCGGATGGGGAGGTTGATCTTCCCGATCTCCGCGATGACAGGGATCTCGACGGTCGAGAGCTTGTCCTTCAGTATGTTGAAGTTCTCCGAGGTCGCGCCCCTGCGCACCGAGGAATACCAGTATTGCGCCGATAGCTTGGAGACGATCGGCTCGATCGTGATGTAGGGGATGCAGAGGTTCATCATCCCCTCGACATCGCCGACCTTGGTCTCCAGGGTCACGAGGACGACCATCTCCGTCGGGGGCACGATCTGCGCGAACTGGGGATTGGTCTCTATCTGTGAAAGCCTGGGTCGGAGGTCGATGACCTGGGTCCATGCCTCGCGCATGTTGCCCAGGATGCGGACGATGATGCCTTCCATGACGGAGTGCTCTATGTCGGTGAGTTCACGCGCGAGCTTCGCGCCTTCTCCCGTGCCGCCAAAAAGCCTGTCGATGATCGTGAAGGTGATCGAAGGATCGATCTCGAGGATGGCCGATCCCTTGAGGGGATCCATGCTCACGTTGGCAAGCGTGGTCGGGGTCGGGATCGAACGTATGAATTCCTCGTAGGTAAGCTGGTCGACCGAGGCTACGTGGACGTGGGCCAGGGTACGGAGGCTCGCCGAAAGGTTGGTCGTCGTAAGTCGCGCAAAGGTCTCGTGCATGATCTGCACGGTGCGGATCTGCTCCTTCGAGAACTTGTCCGGACGCTTGAAGTCATAGATCTTGATCTTGCGCGTATCGGCGGTCGGCTTGATCGTCTCGATCTCGGTCTCGCCGGCATTGATGGCGGTGAGAAGCTGGTCTATCTCATCCTGTGACAGGACTTCAGTCATCGTTTCTCCCGACCTTCCCGGAGCTCAGCCATGGACGCAGGATTCCGCGCTCACTGGGCGACGACATCGAGCCGCTCGAAAAGGATTTCCTTGACCATGCGTTTCGAGAGGATGCCGTTGAGGGTCTCGAGCAATTCCATCTTGACTTCTTCTTCCCGACCTGGAGCCAGCTCTTCGGCAGTCTTCTTTGAAAAGAACGAACGAAGCAGGTCGCGGATCTGCGGCCCGCGCTCGTTGACCTCCACCGGTCCTTCCTTCTCTTCTTTTTCCATCCCGATGGCGATCTTGACTATGGCCGAATGGGGTTCGGGATCGGCGGTCCTCGTCCGGATTTCCGCGAGGCTCTCGATGTACTGGTAGATCGGGGTGGAGGCCTGGTAGGCCTCGGAGACCGGCATCTCCTTCACGGTCTTGCCGCTGGCATTCATTATGTTGATCGTGACGACCACGACCGTGACGATGAGTATGATCGCGCCGATGGCTATGCCGGCGAACATCAGTATCTTGAGGATGCCGGGGCCGATGCCCTTCGCTTTCGCGGGCGCGGCTTCACCTTCCCCGCCTTCGGCGAAATTGACATCATGATCATCCACGTTGTCGGACATGGCCAGTTCCTCCCCAGCGACCCGTACATCGGACCGGTCTTCCGATTATCGGAATGCTTTTGCGAGCAATTACGAAATTAAGTATACACGAAGGCGGTCTGGCTGAAAAGCGTGCAATCCGCGGTCAGGGCGTATCCGAAAGGACTCCGATGCTCCGTCGGTACGCGACGATCTTCGCCAGAAACTCCGGGATCGATTCCTTCACGACGATGGTCTTGCCCGACAAAAGGTGGAGGGTCGTATCCGGTTTGGCTTCTGCAGTCTCGATCTGGTGGGGGTTGATCAGGAAGGGCTTGCCGGAGAGAAGGGTCAGCTCGATCATTTCAGGCCTCCGATACTTGGGAAAACCACCGGAACTGGGAGGATGGGAAAATACGGAGGCACGGAGGGAATATCAGGAGAAGGGCAGGGGGAAGAGGCAGGAGAGGGAATCGAATGGGACCCTGTCTCCCCTTCGCATGCCCTTCCCCTCCCCTATTCTCCCTGCCCCCTCGTATGCCTCTGCCTCGGTGCGCGACTCCTGCGTGGAACGCCAGGCCTAGATCCGCCTAACTTTTTCCACGCCATTACCTAGCGTTTCAGCGCGAGCAATTCCTGGAGGATCTGGTCGGCGGTCTGGATCGTGCGGGAGTTTGCCTGGAAGCCGCGCTGTGTCACTATCATGTCGGTGAACTGCTCGGCGAGGTCGACGTTCGACATCTCGAGCGAGCCTGCGACGATCTTCCCCTTCCCTGCGATGCCCGAGGGGCCGACGTTGGCCATGCCGGAGTTGTTTGACTGGACGAAGTTCGTCTCGCCGATCTTCTCGAGGCCATTGGGATTGGTGAAGCTCGCCAGGGCGACCTGGCCGATCGAGCGGTTGGATCCATTGGAATACACGGCCGTCACGCCTCCGGTCTGGTCGATCTTGAAGTTGTCGAGATAGCCCATGGCGTAGCCGTCCTGGCTGAAGACCTTCGTGGACGAACGTTCGGCAAATTGCGTGACGGTGTTCGTTGCCGAACCGACAGTGCCGAGGTTGAGCCTGAAATCCTGGCGTGCAGGAGTTCCACCCTGGGCGGTCGCGCCCTGCACGTCGAAGGAAACCCCGATGTCGAGGGCGCCGGTGGCTGGCGCGTTCGCGCCCTGGCGATCGGTCACGCGCTGGAGAAGGCCGCGGTTGTCGAATTCGACGAGGAAGGAATTGGCCTGGCCAGTGGCCGGCTGCCCGATGGCCACCGAGGTGTTCGTCGCGGTCTTGGACTCCGGATCGACGCTGACAGCAGCGTTCCACTGGTTATTCTGTCCTGCTACCCGCGTGAATTCTACCCTCAGGTTGTGTACCTGCCCGAAGCTGTCGTAGAGCTTTTCCTCGATCCGCCAGGTACCCTGTTCGGTGCTGTCTGCGCCGGAGCCCTGGGGGATCTCGGGCGTGCGCTTGTCGAGGTTGCAGGCCAGATCGACTTTCTGCGTCGCACGCGCGGGATCCTTCGAACCCACCGGAATGATGATGTCCTGGAGCTGCCCTGAGGTCGTCAGCGTATCGCGGCCATTGACGGTCTTCGCAAGCCAGCCCTGGACGCGGAGGCCGCTGCCGGGATTGACGAGCTTCCCGTCCTTGTCGAGGCCGAAATCGCCCGCGCGGGTGTACATCGTCTGCTCGCCCTTCTTGAGGACGAAGAATCCGTTGCCCTGGACAGCGAGGTCGGTCATGACGCCAGTGGTCTGGAGGGACCCCTGGGTATGGATGGTATCGACCGAGGCGATGGACATACCTAGTCCTATTTCCTTGGGATTGACGCCACCCACGTCGCCGTTGGGTTTGGATGCACCGGCCATCTGCTGGTAGAGGAGATCCTGGAAGTTTACCCTTCCCTTCTTGAAGCCGGTCGTGTTGACGTTGGCGATATTGTTACCGACCACGTCCATGCGGACCTGGTGGTTCTGGAGTCCTGCGACACCTGAAAAAAGGGAACGAAGCATGCTGCTAGCCCTCCTGCTGTACTATTTTCTGGACCTGCTCAACGTCATAGTACTGACCATTTACCCCGATCAGGGGGTGTTCCCCGCGGATGACCTCGGTGACCATGCCCGTGATCGTCTTGTCGCCCTCGGCGATGCTCACGGTCTTGCCCAGGAATCCCGAGGCCTCGCTCGATGCGAGGAGTCCCGAGAGCTTGCTGAAGCCCTGGCTCATGTTGGTCATCTGCTCGAGCGAGGAGAACTGGGCCATCTGCGCGATGAACTCCTTGTCCTCGAGGGGTGCGGAGGGATTCTGGTGCTGCAGTTGCGTCACGAGGATCTTGAGGAAATCATCGCGGTCCAGGGTCGCCTTGAAGCCCCTCCCCTGGTTCAGCGTCTTGTTGAAGGCCTCGACATCGAACTTGGTCCGGGCCAGGTCTGCGCCTGAAAGCGCTGTGCTCATCTCCATCCTATCCTCCTGTCCGGACGCGGAAAACGCCACGCGCTTCCCGGTTACGGACTGATTTCCCTATGCATCCGGCCTTGCCAGCATGGCCGGAAAACAAGGTGGCTCCCGTCAGACGACGATATCCACGGTCGTGTCGCTCAATGAACCCTGCATGGCAGCCGCCTGCGTGGCTGCCCCGAAGGCCGTGTCACGCGAACGGTTGGACCAGAAGGGCCCATTATCGGGCTTGCCGTCCTGTGCCGCTCCGTTCCACGCAGTCTGTCCACCGTTGCCGGAGCTCACCTCTACATTCAGTTTCGCCGACTCGAAGCCCCCGGACCTGAATGCATCCTGGAGATCGGCGAGCCCCTTCTCGAAAGCGCTCTTGGCCTCGTCCGATTCGACGACGATGCGCCCGATGATATTGTTGTCGGCCAGATTCAGCTCGATCTTGACGTTCCCGAGTTCGGGAGGGTTGAGCCGCATCCGGATCGTGCCGGAATCCCCGTCGCGGAGGACGATGCGCGCGCTCTGGACAATCTCCGTATTCCCTGTGTCGCGCAACCTGTCGGCAAGCATGGAGGAGAAATCACCTCTGGCCGCCTCCGGTCCTGCCGCCTGCGGTCCCTCGGACCTCTTTGGCTCACGTGCCGAGGCATCGAGGAATATCTCGCCCTTTTTTGACTGCTCTTCGCTCCGCGACGAAGCCTGGCCCTTGTCGTGGACTGCCTCGACACCCTTGGACTCGTCAGCTGCGGCCTCTTTCTTCGCGCTTGCACGACGCTGGTCGAGGACCTGGATGCGGGACGCGAGGGCCGGGTCATCCCTGTTCTTCGTCTTGCCCCCGGCCTCGTCGATGGGACGCGCCTCGCTGGCCTCGTCCTTCGCTCCGACGCGCCGCAGCTTGGCCTCGGCACCCTGTGCCAGCGTGACCATTCCGTTCTGTGCGCCGGCGCCCTCGGCCGGCTCATCGCTCCGGCTGGACCTGCCCTTTTTCGGAGAACGGACAACCGATTCGGTCGCATCGGGCTCGGGATCGCCCTTGCTTTCCGTGGCTGAGGATAGTCGTTTAGCCTTGGTGCGCCCCGCCTCGATGGATTTTGCCGCGTTGGCCGCTTCCTCAATTCCCTGCAGTGTCTCGGGCGCCTGGATAAGGGCTTTTGTCGAAGCGGCTGCCGGCCTGGCTGCGGATTCCGCGCCGGCGAGGAAGGCAGAACGGCTTTGGGCCTTCGCAGGGGACTGGGCTGCCTCATCCATGCTTTCGGTCCTGGCTGCCTTGCCGGCCTTGGCTGCCCCGAGACTGTCGCTGGCCTTTGCAAGACCAGAACCGTCACCGGGCCTTGCGGCGCCGTGACCCTCACCGGAGGCTGCGAGGGCCTTCCCGAAAAGCGCCGCAAAGGAACCCTCGGGAGGCTTGCCTTTCGCAGCCATGGAAAAGGCTCCGCCTGCTGCCGGGCCGGCCGCCATACTGGCAGCCCCGGAAACCGGGAATCCATGCACGGAGGCCTGGGCAGGAACCTTCGCAATTATGTTCGATGCGTTTGCGATCGTACGAGCGCTCCTTTCTCCTCTCCATGACGGGGGAGCGCTCCGGACCTCAGGGGAAGGCGGAGGGCTTGATCGTCATTTTCCGCTGGATGTCGGCCGATCGGATCGGCGGCATCAGGGAGAGCCAATAGGGAACGATGGAGGGTGTGCCGGCAGCCTTGGCCTGCGATTCGACAGCCCTGAAGAGGTCGATGACCGACTGGTCATCGAGCGCCTTCAGGATCTCCACGGCCTTCGCCGGCGGCATGCCAGTCAGGTAGACGGCATTCTGCGCGACGTTGGCCTTTCTATCATCGTACTGTTTCATCGTCTCGTTGAAGGATTTCTCTCGATCATCGAGGGCGCGGACCCTATCCTCGAGCTCCTGCACCTTCTGCCCGGAACCGGACTCGGCTTTGACCAGCTCCGACTCACGCTTGTCGAGCTCTTCGGAACGGATGGTCAGCGATTCGAGGCGCTTGGCGAAGCGCTCCTCGTCGAGGAGGGTGGGACTGGTCACTGGAATGGTCGAGCTCTTCCTGGCCTGTATGCCGACCAGGCGGTAGGCGGGACCAAGCACCGACTTGGCATTGACGAGGCCAAGCCAGTCGAACCATACGAGACCACCCGCCACGAGGGCGATGATGAGAATAAGGAGTAGCGCGACCCTTCCGAGCACACGCGGTTTGCCGATGCCTGCCATGTCCTATCGACTCCCCGCCCCGACAGTGGGCCTGGATGAAGCGCCGTAGGCCGGCCTCCTGACCAGGTCGTCGAGGGCCTTCGTTTCCTCGCGGGCTGCAAGACGGTAGTAATCCGCCTCGCGCCTCTCGCGCAGCTTGTCGACCGCCTCGCGGTCGCGCCTCTTGGAAAGATATTCCGCACGTGCCTTCTCGCGCTCCGACTCCGCTTTCAGCAGCTCGGCGGAAAGGCGCTCACGCTCGCTGTCGAGCCTCGCACGGTACAGCTCCGAAGCCATGAAATCAGGGATTGAAAGAGCCCGCCCTGACCGCTCCTTGATGGCCTTCGCCCTCGACTCGAGGTTTGCCTCGATGCGACCCTCGAGGACGGCGCAGGCTCCGGCCTTCTCCGCGAGTGCGAGTTCGGAGCGTTTTTCATGGAAGGCACGCAGCTCAAGAAGGTGGGCCAGCTTGAAACGGAAGCGCTTCATGCCCCGCCTCCCGTTGTCGCTGGTTTCCGGGCCTGCGCAAGGCCTGGGTTCCCGCCGTCCAGCACATCATCGTCGAAATCGCCGCTCACGACTATGCGGATCCTTTCTTCGCCTGCGCGGGAAGCCTCGGCGACCTCTTCGGGTGAAATCTCGATGCCAGCAATACCACCCAGCTTCCGGAGCGTATCGGCGATGGGAGCCCGGTCCTCGATATCCTGGGTGAGGAAATCAAGTACGACGGGGCGTCGGTCGATGGCCTCGTCCACCTCGGCGTTCGAACCCTTCACGTAGGCGCCGATGGTTATCATGTCCTCGTTTTCGGAATAGATGGCGAGCTGCTTCCGGACATAGCCCATGACCTTGCGGGTTGCAGGCCCGGTGACGGCACCGGTGAGCCGCGATACGGACTTCAGCGCGTCGATTGCCGGGTAGTGGTAGCGTTCGGCGAGCTTCCGGTCGAGGACGATGTGCCCATCGAGGATTCCGCGGACTGTGTCAGCCACGGGCTCGTCCATGTCATCGCCGTCCACCAGGATCGTGTAGATGCCGGTGATGGAACCCTTTTCGGAGGTACCCGAGCGCTCGAGGAGCTTGGGCATCGAATCGAAGACCGAGGGAGTGTAGCCGCGCGTGGTCGGTGGCTCGCCCGCGGCCAGCCCTATCTCGCGCTGGGCTCGTGCGAAGCGGGTCACCGAATCGAAGAGGAGCATCACATCCTTGCCCTGGTCGCGGAAATACTCGGCGACGGCCGAAGCCACGTAGGCTCCCCTGAGCCTTGCCAGCGGGGGTGTGTCCGAGGTCGAGACAATTACGACGGACCGGGCCAGACCCTCGGGGCCCAGGTCGTTCTCCAGGAACTCACGGACCTCGCGGCCTCGCTCGCCGATCAGGGCGATCACGTTGACATCGGCGTCGGTGTTGCGGGCTATCATGCCCAGGAGTGTGGACTTGCCGACCCCCGAACCGGCGAAGATGCCCATGCGCTGGCCGCGCCCGAGGGGGATGAGGCCATCGATGGCGCGCACGCCAGTCACGACGCGGCGCGTTATGCGCTTCCGGGTGAGGGCGTTCGGTGGCTTGGCCACCGCGGGGTAGAAGAGCTCCGAGGAGATGTCGCCCTTCCCGTCGGCGGGACGGCCCATGGAATCGAGGACCCGACCGAGGAGGCGGTCGGAAACGGGGACGTGGAGCTGCTCGCCGGTGGCCACGACCGGACAGCCGACCTCGATGCCCTCGAGGGCCTCGTAGGACATCAGCTGCACAGCGTCCTCGCGGAGGCCCACCACCTCGGCGTATGATGACTTGCCCGACCTCGGGGAGAGGATCTGGCAGACCTCCCCGATGACAGCGCTCGGCCCCCGGGATTCCACCAGGAGCCCGAGGACCTTGGTAACCCGGCCGACATACTTGATAGGATCGGTACGCTCGACCGCTGCGAGGTACTTCGAGAAGGTCTTCGTAGTACGGATCATTTAGGGCAGGGCCTTTCCGCGGGCACGGATGGGCGAGACCTCGAGGATGCGGTCCTCGAGCTCGGACAGCTGGCTGGAGATGCGAGCGTCGATCTCGCCGAAATCGGTCTCGATGACACAGCCTCCGCGGTCGATGGTCGTATCCTCGACGACAGTGAGACTCCGGGCATTCTCGGCCATCTGGACAAAATCCTTGATGTGGGAGCTGGTCAGCTCGAGGTCAGCCATGTTGACCCGCACGACCACGTCGGCCTTGGTCTTGAGTTTCCTCAAGGCCTGCTGGATGTTCTGCACTACAACCGATTTCTGGTTCTCGGAGATGACCTTGACAACCTTGCGGGCTACCAGGAGCACGAGCTCTACGACCTGCGTCTCCGCCTGCTCGAGGATCTCCCCCCGCTTTTCCATCGCACGGTCTAGGATGACGTGGATGCGAGTGACCAGGCGCTCGACCTCGCCCACACCTTCCTTGAAACCCTCGTCGCGGCCGGCCTCGCGGCCTCGTTTGGTTGCTTCCTTCTCGGCTGCCTCGACCTTGGCGATAGCCTGCGACTCGAGTTCTGCGATCCTCGACTCGGCATCGGAAACGATGCGGGTGGCGGCTTCCTCGGCTTCCTTCCGTATCTTCTGCGCTTCGTTGCTCTTGCGCCGGACCTCCTCGAAGGCCGCCGCCTCGGCATCCTTCCGGATTGTCAGCGCCTCGGCCCGTGCCAGGGTGACCATCTTGTCTTTTTCGGCCTCCCAGGTGGCCTTGAACAGCTCCGCCTCGCGACGGAGGTCGTCGGCGGTCGGACCGGTGTATTCGGGGATAGCGTCCGCGTCGTCCTCTGCCACCTCCAGTTCCGCCTTGCCCTCGGGGGCAAGCTGGCCGATGATCATCCTCGACTGCAGGGCGACTATCTCGCCGGGCCGGAATATGTGCTTAGTCGGCATAGGTCACCCCGTGGGCGGACATGGCCTTGCCGGACCTTTCCCTGGCGCGCATGCTGCGGTGGCGTGAAGGCCTGCCGGAGGCAGCGCTTCGGCATCGGACGGGCGGTGGGCTATTGTACAAGTTCGTCCCCTCGCGACAGTAGTCACGCGCGGATTCGCGGTACGCGAATCCGCGACATCGAGAGAGGAGGAGGCTATTGGACCAATTCATCGCCTTCTCCTCGCGAGATGATGATCTCGCCCTTCTCTTCCAGACTCCTGATAATTGATACTATCTTCTGCTGGGCTTCCTCGACGTCCTTCAGGCGGAGGGGACCCATGTACTCCATGTCCTCCTTGAGCATCGTCGCGGCGCGCTTGGACATGTTCTTGTAGATCTTCTCCTGCACCTCGTTGTCGACACCCTTGAGCGCCTTGGCGAGCTCCTGGGCATCGACCTCGCGCATGACCTTCTGGATGGACCGGTCGTCGAGGAGGACAATATCCTCGAACACGAACATCTTCTTCTTGATCTCCTCGGCCAGGTCCGGCGAATCTTCCTCAAGGGCCTCGATGATGCCTTTTTCCGAGGTTCGGTCGACAAGGTTGAGGATCTCGACGATGGATTCGACGCCACCTGCGGCCGTGAAATCCTCGCTCGACAGCGTCGAGAGCTTCTTTTCGAGGACGCGCTCGACTTCGCGCAGGGTCTCGGGCGAGGTCCGGTCCATTCCTGCGATGCGCTTGGCTATGTCGGCCTGGATCTCGTGCGGGAGTTTCTGGAGGATATAGGCGGACTTGTTGGGCTCGAGGTAGGCCAGGATGAGGGCGATGGTCTGAGGGTGCTCCGTCTGGATGAAGTTGAGCAGGTGGGCCGGATCGGTGCGGCGGATGAAGTCGAAGGGCCGTACCTGCAAGGAAGAGGTCAGCCGATTGATTACATCTATGGCCTTCTGCGATCCGAGGGCCTTCTCGAGGAGTTCCCGCGCGTAGTCGATGCCGCCGGAGGAGATGAACTCCTGGGCCATCATCAGCTCCTGGAACTCGGCCAGGACCTGGTCCTTGTGCTCGGACTCGACCGAATCAAGACGGGCGATCTCGAAGGTGAGGGTCTCGATCTCGTCCTCACGGAGGTGCTTGAAAATCTCGGCAGAGATCTCGGAGCCCAGGGTGACCAGGAATATGGCGGCTTTCTGGCGGCCATTCATGTCCTTCACCGACTTGGGTTTTTCCTTCTTGCCGGGCTGCGCGGCTGCCTGCCCTCCACCTCCGCCACCGCCGCCCTTCGCGGCTGCCTGCTTGGCCATGACCTACTCCTCCCTGATCCAGGTGCGGATGAGCTGTGCGACGTCCTCGGGGTGGTCCTTGGCCATGTTGATGGCATGCTCCTGGAGCTCGAGGCGCTTCCTCTCCTCGACGGACATCGACACCTCGATCTGCTGCTCCTCGGCCTGGCGGATCGCGTTCTCGCGGAGCATCTGCTGCTCAAGGGCCCGTTTCTCCTCCGCTATCCTGCGGCGGCGCTCGAGTTCACGGGACACGATCCTGAAAATGATGAACGCGATCATGAGTATGGACAATCCGATGAGCGAGTAGAGGATGATCTGGTTGAACTGCTGCTGGTTGCGGTAGTCCTGGTCCTCTGCCTTGAACTGGACGGAACGGTCGACCCGGATGTTCTGTACTGTCACGGAATCGCCCCGCGACTTGTCGTAGCCGATGGCGTTCTGGACGAGGGCCTCCGCCTGCTTGAGCTCCTCGGCGGGCACGGCGAGGTACTCGCGGTCCAGGCCACCCTGGGGCGTGATCACCGCCTTGCCGCTCTTGTCGAACTTCCAGTTCCACTGCCCGTCGATGTTGGCCGAGACCGTGACCCGCTCGATGCCCGGAGAATGGATCTCGTCGATGTTGCGCTTGTTGACGTCCTCGTTCTGCGTCGTCTGGTTCTGCGTCATCTTGCCGACCATGTTCTGGAGGTCCTTGTAGGCCGGGGCCGTCTGCGCCTCGGCGCCGGCCGGGCCCTCGGGATTGAAGCCCGTACCCTCCCAGGTGGTCGTATTTGTGTTTTTCGATACCGTGATGGATGGTACGATTTCAGAGTCGTCGTAGGGAGAGCCCGGAGTCCTGGGCTTGATCGTCACCGGATAGTATTCCTCGGTCTTGACGATCTTCTTCGACATGTCCATGTCGATCTTGATATTGAGGTCCCGGACGCGGTCGGCGGTGTAGATCTGCTGGAGCGCCTTGAGGACGAGGGCCCGGTACTTGGCCTCGAGTTCCTGGATTATCTTTTGCTCCTGCTTGGTCTGCTGGAGGCGGTCGAAGTCGGCGAGGTTGGTGAAATCGTTCAGGATAATACCGTCTTTGTCGGTGATCACTATGTTCTCGTCCGCAAGCCCCTCGACGGCGAACTTGAGGATCCTCTGTATTCCTTCGATCTTTTTGCGGTTCTGCGACAGGTCAGCGCCTGGCTTGGGGAAGAGGATGACGGAGGCGGTCACCGGCCTCTGGTCGGTCTGGAACAGCTCCTTCTCGGGCATCACGATCGTGACACTGGCCTTGTCCACATCATCGAGGGCCTCGATGTGGCGCTTGACCGACTCGGTGATGGCCCTGCGGAGGTTGACGTTGCGCTCGAAGTCGGTGAGGGTCCAGCGTTCGAGGTCGAAGATGGCCCAGGGATCGGTGCCCTTGGGGATGAGATCCTCACGGATGAGGATGGCCTTGGCCCGGAGGGCTGTCTTCTGGTCTTTCACGAGGAGCAGGCGGCCCTCGCCGACCTGGTAGGGGATGCCTTCGGTATCGAGGCGGCTGGTGATCTGCCTGAGCTCGTCGTCGCTGGCAAGCGGCGTCTGGAGCAGTTTCACCATCGTCGGTGTGGACGAGACCGACAGGAGCGCTACGACGCCCACGATGGCCGCGAGGACGACGCCGCCGAGCACCAGCTTCTGCACCAGGGTCCATTTGCCCCAGAGTTTCCCGACCTGGTCCATAAGCTTCTTGAAGAATTCGTTCATGTTCCCCCCAGTACCGATGCATGCGAGGCCACGTCAGGAAGGCCCGAAGACCCACCCGCCGTTCCGGCGGCTGCCACCCGAAGCGATTTCCCCAAACCGCTTCCGCTGGCGTTCGTTCCGCCTACCTCGTGTTGATCACTTCCTTCCATCCGCGGGTGATCCTGTCGAGGATCGTCCGCGCGAGGTTCAACGAAAGATTCGCCTCCGCCATCGCTATCGTCACATCGTGGGCATTGACGGAATCCGGCGCCACGACCATCTGTTCTATGAGGTTCGACGTTTTTTTCTGGTCGGCATTGACCCCGTCCATGGCCTTGAGGAGGGCGTCCTCGAAGCTGCCCGGCCCCTTCGCCGGTGCCTTGCGCGAAGCCGATCCTCCGGCGCGCGCGAGCCCGATGTCCGCTGCGGAAAGCCCAATTCCATCCATCCCTATTCCATCGATCCCCGAGGCGCCATCCGCCGTCGGGTTCAGTCCGAGGCCTGTCAAAGCAAGCCCTGTGTCTCCACTGCCAGTGTACTGGACGCCGTTCGCCTTCGCAAGCGCTGTCGTGAATGCGTTGAGGTCGAGACCTCCTGCTCCTATAGCTCCGATGGCCATTGCTTACCTCCCGATCTCGAGGGCCTTGAGGAACATGGCCTTGGACCCGTTGGCCATGGCCGAGTTCGCCTCGTAGGCGCGTGATGCAGCGATCATGTCCACCATTTCCGTCACGATGTTGACGTTCGGCATCTCGACATAGCCGGCTTCGGGACCCGACTTGATCGCGTCGGGATGCGTGGGATCGTAGACGAGGCGTGGCGGACTCGGGTCCTTCTGGATTTCCGAAACCCGTACGCCCTGCCCCATTCCGTTGTCGAGCCCCTCGGGAAGGAAGGGCATCCTGAAATACGGCTGGTCGACGCGCGGACGGAGGATGACGCGGCTCCTCTGGAAGGGGCCGCCCTCTTCGGTGCGCGTGGTGCTCGCGTTGGCGATGTTGTCGGATATGACGTCCGACCTGAGGCGTTCGGCGGTCATGCCGCTGGCGGCTATGTTGATCGACGTGAAAAGACCCATGTCTCAATCTCCTCTTACTTCAGTACCGAGTTCATCTGGTTGAACTCGTAGCTTTCGGCCTGGATCATCAGGGTGTACTCGAGCTGGTTGGTGAGGGAGTCCATCATTTCCTGCTCGGCGTCCACGTTGTTGCCGTTGTTCTTGGATGTCGTGAGATAGTCGAGGGTCCTCCGGGGTTCCACTGTGCGCCAGTCAGTCACGTTCCAGTTCCCCATGTGCTTCGGATCGCTGGTCGTCATCTCGAGGAGGGGCTTCTGGGACGCGGAATCGAGGGCCTTCTTGAGGCTCGACTCGAAGCTCAGGGTGGATCGCTTGAAATTGGGCACATCCGCGTTGGCGATGTTGTTGGCTATGACCTCCCGACGCAGCAGTGCCACGTCGAGCCCACGCTTGAGAATGCCGGTCGTCTTTCCGAAAGTGCTGTCCTCGAACATCAGATGCTCCTGAGCACAAAAGCTCCGCTGGACTTCGTACACCTTTGTACATCGGAGGGAATAAACGGGGGCTTTACCGGAATCAGCCCGGAGGGCAGGCAAGCCGTCCTTGGGACCATCATAGTATGTACCTGCTCAGATCCTGCCGCTCGGCGAAGTCCTTGAACCTCGCGTCCACAAAGGCAGGATCGATGACGACCGAGGTCCCGTGCATGTCGGGCGCCTCGAAGGAGAGTTCCTCGAGGAGCCTTTCCATTACGGTCTGGAGCCTGCGCGCACCTATGTTCTCGGTCCGGGCGTTGGCGGTGGCCGCTATGTCGGCGAGCCGCGTCACGGCTTCCGGGGTGAAGGTCAGGGTCACCTCCTCCGTACCCAGAAGCTAGGTATACTGGACAGTCAGCGCGTTCTTCGGCTCCGTCAGTATCCTGACGAAGTCACCGACGCTGAGGGCTTCGAGTTCCACGCGGATGGGAAAACGCCCCTGGAGTTCCGGGATGAGGTCCTGGGGCTTCGACACGTTGAAGGCACCAGCAGCGATGAAGAGGATGTGCGTGGTATCGACGGGACCCCATTTCGTATTGACCGTCGAGCCCTCGACGATGGGCAGGATGTCGCGCTGCACTCCCTCGCGGGAAACGTCCGTACCGGAACCGCCCCTTCCCTCGCGATTGGCGATCTTGTCGATCTCGTCTATGAAAATGATGCCCGATTCCTGGACGCGCTCGCGGGCGATGCCGACAGCCTTGTCGTGGTCGACGAGCTTGTCGAGCTCCTCCGCCGCCATGATGATGAGGGCTTCCTTGACCGTGACACTGCGCTTCTTTTTCTTTCCACCGAAGATGTTCGCGAGGCCTCCAAGGGCCACCTCCATCTCCTCCATCTGGTTGCCGGAGAAGATCTCGATGGCTGGATTGCGCCCGGCCTGGACAGCCACCTCCACTTCGCGCGAATCGAGCTTGCCCGCACGGAGCATGGCCCTGAATTTCTCGCGGGTCTCGTTCGTCGGCGCGGGAGCCGGGGCGGCGATGGAAAAGCCCTCCGGAGCCTGTGGCGGTGGGGTTTCCGTCGTACCGACCCCCGGAAGGAGGAGGTCAAGCACCCGCTCCTCGGCGCGGCGCGCAGCTTCTTCCTTGACGCCGAGCTGGAGCTCAGCCTTGACAGACTGGATGCCCGAGGCCAGGAGGTCGCGGACCATCGACTCCACATCGCGGCCGACGTAGCCGACCTCCGTGTATTTGGTGGCTTCCACCTTGATGAAGGGCGCGCCGCAGAGCTTGGCGAGCCGCCTGGCGATCTCGGTCTTGCCCACGCCGGTCGGCCCGATCATGAGGATGTTCTTCGGCGAGACCTCGTCCCGGATCTCCTTGGGCAAGCGCTGCCTCCGCATCCTGTTGCGGAGGGCGATCGCGACGGAGCGCTTGGCCTTGTCCTGGCCGACGATGTAGCGATCGAGCTCCTGGACGATATGCTTCGGAGTCATCGTGTCAAAATCGTCGCTCATCCTATCTCCTCCACCATGATGCGGTCGTTGGTGTAGATGCAGATGCCGGATGCGATGCCGAGGCTCCGCTTGGCGATATCGGTGGCTCCGAGGTCGGTTCCATCGAGGTAGGCAAGGGCAGCGGCGTAGGCGTAGGGCCCCCCCGAGCCGATCGCGATGGCGTCCTCGGCCGGTTCGATGACGTCGCCCGTTCCCGAAAGAAGGAGGGTCTTGGACTTGTCGGCGACGAGGAGGAGCGCCTCGAGCTTGCGCAGCATCTTGTCCGTGCGCCAGTCCTTGGCCATCTCCACCGCTGCGCGCGTAAGGTCGCCTTGCATCTCGTCGAGCTTGCCCTCAAAGTGGTCGAAGAGGGTGAAGGCATCAGCCGTGGCGCCGGCGAAGCCGACAAGGACGGTGTTGTTCCTGATCGTGCGCACCTTCCTCGCGTTGTTCTTCATGACCGTCTGACCCATCGTTACCTGGCCATCGCCCGCCATGGCAACCTTGCCCTTGCGCCGGACTACGAGAACCGTCGTTGATCGTATCCTCATTTGTTCCTTCCTCCGCTTCCGTGTGGGTGCGCCTGGTCGTAGACCCGTTTCAGGCGCTCCATGTCGACATGCGTATAGATCTGCGTCGTAGAGATCGACGCGTGGCCGAGAAGTTCCTGTACTGCCCTGATGTCCGCGCCGTTGCCGACGAGGTGGGTCGCGAAACTGTGCCTGAAGGCGTGGGGTGAAATATGCTTGGCTATGCCACGCCTGGCGGCAAGCCGCTGCGCGTAGACCTCGACGACGTACTCGATGCCGCGCCTGGACAGGGGCCTGCCCTTCACGCTCAGGAAGAGCCGGTTCGCGGGGGCAGTCCTGCCCTGGCTCCCTTCGGTCTTCGACTGGAGGAGGGCCTGGCGATGGGGCAGATAGATCGAGACCGCCTTCCTTGCGGGACCGGCGAGGAAGACGACACGTTCCTTGGCGCCCTTGCCCTTTACCTTGATCGTACCAGTTATGAGATCAAGCTTTGCTGGATCGAGGTCGGCGATCTCGGCGACGCGGCAGCCGGTCGAATAGAGGACCTCGAGGAGGGCGCGGTCGCGGGTCGCCCTGTAGTCGTCCCCGTCGGCGAGTGCGATGAGTTCTGCCATCTCGTTCTCGAGGAGGAAACGCGGAAGCGTGTCGGGGAGGGGCAGGCCCTCGACCTCGCCCGAGGGATCGGCCAGGAGTCCGCCGTGCCTGACGCGATGACGGTAGAAGCCCCTGATGGCCGACAGCGCGCGGTTGACACTCGAGGGAGCCAGGCCCTCTGTCACCAGGGCTGCGGAAAAAGCCCTGATGTCGCGGGGGACAGCCGCGTCGACGCCTTCAGCCTGACCCAGGACACCTCCGGCTTCGAGGTGGGCCTCGAAACGGAGGAGATCCTCGCGGTACGAACGCACGGTGCGCACCGAGAGCCCCCGCACGGCGCCAAGATAGGCGAGCCAGTCCTCGATCCTCTTATCCACGGAGGGCTCCCCCGGACCGGCCAGGGCCGTCCATTTCGTCTGCCGTCGCTAAAGGAGGGGTATCGATACTCATGGTCCGAGTTGCAAGGTCGAGTCCGAGTTCGGATCGGAGGGCGGCGGCCAGGAAATCGTCCTCGGCAAAGCGCCTTGAAGCAAATCCCTCATCCCTTGACCCTGGGCTTTCGGCCGCGGGGGAGCCAAGTCCCCAGTCAGCCAGAAGCTCGCCGGCCTCACCGAGGGCCAGGGCCCCTTCTGTCGCCAGCCGATCGGCTCCCGCATTCATCGGCCCACCAAGGAGGGCGCGGGCCACGAAGACGTCCCTTCCGGCATCGAGGGCATGGGCTGAAGTGATGAGGGCCCCGGAACCGGCAGGAGCTTCGACGACGAGGGTGCCACGGGCAATGCCGGCGATCACCCTGTTCCTCTCGGGGAACCTGAAGGTAAGTGCAGTATCGCCTGGTGGGTACTCGGAGACGAGGCAGCCCCCCGACTCGAGGATGGCTCCAGCGAGTCCGCGGTTCGAGGGCGGATAGACCGAGTCGATGCCGACGGGGAGGACTGCAATGGTCGGAGCCGCGCCGGGATTGCGTCTTTTCGCGGCGAGGGCTCCACGGTGGGCTGCGGCGTCGATGCCGCGGGCGAGTCCCGAAACCACGGGAAGCCCTGCCAGCGAGGAGCGTGAGGCGAAGTCGCGGGCGACACCCTCTCCGAGGCCTGTCGCCGATCTCGTACCGACTATTGCGATGGCGGGCATGGCATGATCGAGGCGGGCACCACGCATGAAGAGCGCCCAGGGAGGATCGTGGATCTCGCGGAGCAAGGGCGGATACTCCGGATCCTCCTCGAGGACCAGGCGTATGTCCCTCGATGCGAGGAGTTCCTCGTCATGCCGTGCAGCCTCGAGGACCGCAGCGGGATTCCAGCTGCGCGTCCGGAGGAGCCGTCCGGCAATCAGTTCGAGCCCGGAAAAGCCCAGCGAGGCAAAATCGACGCCTCCAGAAAGCGCTGCTGCGAGTCTCCGCTTTTCAGCAGCCCTGAGAAAGGTCAGTCGCTGGATGGCCAGCCTCGTCACAAGCGTGATCCCGGTCCTCGTGTCCACGGTTTTCCCCCGTGGATACCTACGCCCGCGCCTCCCCCCTCCGCTTGCGTGCGGACCGGGAATTCGGCGGTAAAACACCCTAGCGACGCGGGAAGTACTGGTCATGGTATTCACCGAGGGCCTCGGGCTCTATGTGGGTGTAGATCTGGGTCGTGGAGATATCGGAATGCCCCAGGAGTTCCTGCACGGTCCGGAGGTCCGCGCCCCCTGCCAGGAGGTGGGTGGCAAAGGAGTGCCTGAAGGTGTGGACCTTGGCATCGACGCCTGCAGTCTTCCGCACGAGGTCAAAGCGCTTCCAGATGCCCTTCCGGGAGATTCCCCGCCCACCCTGGCTCAGAAAGACGCGCTCGCTCCGGCCCGACTTCGCAAGCCAGGGCCTTCCCCGCGCAAGGTAGTCCGACAGCCGTGCAGCCGCTTCCTGTCCAAAGGGAACGAGCCTTTCCTTCTTTCGTTTTCCGCGCACCCTGATGACGCGCTCGTCGAGGTAGACCTGGTCGAAGCAGAGCGAGGAGGCCTCGGAGATCCGGAGCCCGCAGGAGTAGATGAGTTCAAAGAGGGCACGGTCGCGCAGGCTCCTGGGATCCTCGCCGTCCATCGAGCCGAGGAAGCGGTCCACCTCGCCGGGGGCGAGGACCGAGGGCAGGTTTCGCTCCTGCCGGGGCGTCTCGATGAGGGCCGAGGGGTCGTCGGGCCTCCGCTCCTCGAGCCGGAGGTATTTGAAGAATGCATGCACGCTCGACACAACCCGCGCCATGGTCTTCCGGGTAAGCTGGGCGGCCTCGGGGACAGAGTCTTCGTAATTGCCTGCAGCTTCCCTCGGTCGCCCCGCCAGTCCTGCCTGCCTCGCCACGAGGAAGGCAAGCACTTCGTCGCTCCGGACCGTGACCGGTTCGAGGCCACGGGAAGCAAGCCAGGCCAGGAGGAAGCCCGCCTCGCGGAGGTAGACCTCCACGGTCAGGGGAGACCTCCGGCGGGCCGCGACGAGATGCACGCGGTAGCATGAAAGAAGGTCGGGCTCGGCCCGGGTCGCCGCCGGACCCATCGGGGCCTTCGACATCGCGACACGGCCCTCCGCCTTCTTCGGGGCTGCACGGGTTTGCAGGATCAGTTCCGATCGCCGGAGGGCCGGGCAGCAGCAGGGTGGACCCCGACTGCATAGCTTCCAGCAGGGTAGGTCCCGGCGCTGTTCCCTCCGGAGCTGTTCGCCCCCTGGGCATTCATTCCGGCACCCCTGCGGTCCCGGAGGACGGTGGGGATCTCGAGCTCGTCCTCGTCGTCGGGTCTACCGAGGCTGTAGGACTTGCCACGCGGGGAAGGAGTCTCGGTAATGCGTTTCCACTCATCCGAGGACAGGTAGTCCTCGAAACCGCGCTTGGTTTCCTTTTCCTTGCCCTGGGGCACGTTGCCCACGGCGCGGTTGAAGCCTGTGGCCACGACCGTGACGCGGACCTCGTCGCCCATCGAGGGGTCGATGATGAGGCCGGGTTTCTGGAAGAATTCGCGGTCGGCGGTTTCCGTGATCAGGCTGAGGATCTCCTCGAACTCGGTGAGGGCAAAGTCCTCTCCGGCAGTCACGTTTATGAGGATGTTCCGGGCGCCTTCGATGCGGGCGTCCTCGAGGAGGGGGTTGTTGAGGGCCTTGGAAGCAGCCTCGACGGCACGGTTGTCGCCCGAGGCGCGGCCGATGCCCATGATGGCATCTCCCTGCCCCTGCATCACTGTCCGTACGTCAGCGAAGTCGATGTTGATCTCGCCCGGGAGGGTGATCAGGTCGGAGATGCCCTGGACGCCCTGCCTGAGCACGTCATCCGCGATGAGGAAGGCATCGCGGATGGGAGTCCGCCTGTCCACTACCTTCAGAAGGTGCTGGTTGGGGATCGTGATGAGGGTATCGACGCACTGCCTGAGTTTCTCGATCCCTTCTTCCGCCAGGCGCGCCTTGGCCGGACCTTCGAAGGAAAAGGGCTTGGTTACCACTGCTACCGTGAGGGCGCCGAGGTCCCGCGCGATCTGCGCTATGACCGGGGCGGAGCCCGTGCCCGTGCCACCGCCCATTCCGGCAGTGACGAAGACCATGTCGGCCCCCTTCAGGGCCTGCGCGATGGCTTCGCGGTCCTCGAGCGCCGCCTTCTCGCCGACCTCGGGCTTGCCGCCCGCGCCGAGCCCATGAGTGACCTTGGTCCCGAGTCCGAGCCTTGTCGGCGCCTGCGAGAGCGCGAGGGCCTGAAGGTCCGTGTTCGCCACGATGAACTCGACGTTCTTCAGTCCGGCCTGGATCATCCTGTTGACGGCATTCGAGCCACCGCCTCCCGCTCCGATCACCTTGATGGTAGTCGGACTCGCCGATTCCTGCCGATTCTCCACGATTTCCAATATCATGTGTCCCCTCCCCAACGAATCAGGAAGCCACCCACGGGCCCCCTTCCATTAAATGCACGGCCGCCGGTACGATTCCCCAACCGTCCCCGCTCCGTTCCGGCAACAACAATCCATAAAAGAACTATTTATGAATATAAAAACCTAATTAAAAGAAACCTTCCTTGAGCCACGAGATTATCCGGCCGATGGCCTGTCCCTTCGGCTTCCGTTCGATCCTCTCGCCTGCCTGCGCCTTTACCGCCTGCTGGCCCCGCATCTCGCCCCGCCTTGGCTCGGCAGTCGCGGATTCCGAGCCCAGGAGGACGAGGCCGACGCCGGTCGCCCATATGGGGCTCCGGAATTCCTCCACCAGCCCGCCCACCGACCTCGGATAGCCGACACGGACTGGAAGGTCGAAGATCGCGTGTGCGAGCTCCGGCGCACCCTGCATGAGGGCACCCCCGCCGGTCAGGACTATGCCGCCACCGACGTGCCTGAGGTGACCCATCTTGTCGAGCCTCTCCCTGGCGAGCGCGAAGATCTCCTCCATGCGAGGCTGGACGATGGAGGCCACCTTCCGGCGCTGCACCTCCTCGGGAGGCCTGCTTCCGATGCCCGGCAGGACAAAGCGGTCATCCGCGTCCAGGGCGAGCATCCAGCATGAGGCGTAGTCGCGCTTTACCTTTTCGGCAAGGTCCATCGGTATGGACATCATGATGGCGAGGTCGTTTGTTACCTGGGCCCCGCCCGCGGGTACTACGCTCGTGAAATAGGGAGCACCCTCCGCGTAGACCAAAAGGTCGGTGGTCCCTGCACCGAGATCGATCAGGAGGCAGCCGAGTTCCTTCTCCTCTGGATTGAGGACGGACCGCGAAGCCGCGAGGCTCTGGAGCACAAGGCGCTCCACCTGGAAGCCTGCGCGGTGCACGCACTTGACAAGATTCTGTGCGGTAGTAACCGAGCCGGTAATTATGTGGACCTCTGCCTCGAGGCGTACGCCGATCATGTCGAGGGGGTTCCTCACCCCCTTCTGGTCGTCGACGATGAAGGTCTGCGGAACGACGTGCAGGACCTCCCGGTCCATCGGGATCACCACAGCCCGCGCGGCTTCGATGACCCGCGCGATGTCCTCATGCGTGATCTCGCGGTTGCGCCCCGAAACGGCGACAACTCCCCTTGAATTGATTCCTTCGATGTTGGCGCCTGCGACGCCGACAAAGCAGTCCTTGATCTCGCGGCCGGACATGAGCTCGGCCGCCTCCACCGCGTCTGCTATCGAGGCAAGGGTCGCCTCGATGTTGACGACCACTCCCCGCCTCAGACCCGTGGAGGGCGCGCTGCCCACGCCGATGATCTCGACTACGCCCTTCTCGTTCCATTCGCCGACGACGGCCCGTGTCCGCGAGGTCCCGACATCGAGCCCGACGATCATGTTGTCAGCCAGGATGGCCCCCCTTGGTCCGGAAGACGATGTTCCCGGTCCTGAAATCTATTTCGCTGATGCTGCCGTCAAGGCCGCCCTTCGAAAGGGCGTCGAGTACGAGGATCACCGACCTGAGCGAGGCAGTGTCGAGGGTCGCTCCCATGCGCACGGGAGCTGCGTGGTGGAGGGGGAAAAGCACGAGTTCGACCTCACCCCAGGAGGATCGTTCGACCCGGATCTCCGAGAACAGCGACAGGAGGGTCGCATCGCCTTCCATCACCGAGACGATCGATCGGAGCGACGGAAGGAGGAAGGAAGGCAGCCGTTGTCCTGCCTTCCAGTTCTCGAACCTGATTCCCGACAGCACAGGGAGGTCCCTGAAGCCTGCACCCTCAGAGCCCCGGTACGCCACGGTGAAGGCAACGCCTTCACGGTCTATGGCGACGGTGACACTCTTGCCGCCGATCGTGGTCAGGGCCCAGGCAACAGGCCTGCGCTCGAGGATCGAGAGCCTTATCCGGTCGGGGAGAACGACAGTGACCTCCGCCTTCTCCACGGGGGCCCAGGCTTCGAGGGTCTGGCGCACCCTGTCTGTGTCCACCGACAGGAGGGGACAGCCGGGGGTGAGCGCCGCTGCGGCAACCACGTCCTTCGGGTCGAGGGTCGCATTGCCACGCACCTCCACCGCCTTGAGGCGGAGCGAGGGCGGGATGAGGAAATAGCACAGGGTGGAGAGCAGCAGGACGGCAGCAGCGGCGATGACAAGGGTACGAGGTCGTAACTGGTTCTTTTTGGGGGAGCCCTGTCCAGCGGCCCCGCTTCCTGCGGCAGCGCAAGTTGGCTTGCCTGCCTCCCCCTTGGGCGCGCCCTTGGGCGCGGTCCCTGGCCGGAGCTTCGCGGTACGGAGCCCTGCCTCCCCGGATCCATCCTCGTCCTTTGCAGGATCCTTCTGCTTCCTCGCGGAACGGACCCTCGGCCCCGGAGGCGCCGGCCAGTCTCCTGACCGGGCTTCAGCCCCCTCTTCGGGAGCGTGGGTGGTCTCCGCTTCGATCACGCGGAAGGGCAGGTATTCAGAGGCCTTCACAAGCTGATCAGCCATGGGCTTCCTCCCTTGCGGCGCTGCGCGGTTTCATTCCGAGATTGACGAGCAATCCGGCTGTAACCGAGCTGCCGATGAGTGACGAGCCACCAGCGGAAAAGAAGGGCAGGGCTATGCCCGTCGCTGGTACGACCCCCGCGGCGACCGCGGTATTTATGAGGACCTGGAAGGCGAGGAGGAAGGCGAGGCCGAAGCCCAGGAAGGACCGGAAGCCATCGCCTTCGAGGAAGGAGTTCATGAAGGCGCGGCCAGCCACAAGGGCCCAGAGCGCGAAGAAGGCCAGGATCCCGATGAAGCCGGATTCCTCGGCCCAGGAGGCGAAGATGAAGTCCGACTGCACTGCGGGGATGCTCCCCACCTTGAGGGTGCCGAGGCCAAGGCCCTTGCCGAAAAAGCCCCCCTCCCGGATGGCACGGAGCGAGCCGAGGATCTGGTAGCTCTGCCCATGCGGCTCGTACTCGGGGAAGAGGAAGGCCAGGATCCGCCTGAGCCTGAAATCACTTGTCAGTACTATGAGGGCTCCGAGCGACAGCCCCGCGGCGCCGAAACCCAGGAAGGCGGAAAGCGGGGCACCGGCGAACCAGAAGACCGCCGCGGCTACGACGAGGGCTATGAAGGCAGTCGAGAAATCATTCTGGATGTAGATGATTCCGGCACCGGAGGCCACGAGGGCGAAGGGCAGGACCAGCGATGCCTTGTTCTCGGTCTCCCGTGCATTCCTGCGGTCAAGCACATGGGCGAGATAGATGACCGAGACCGGCTTCCAGAATTCGGAGGGCTGGATGGTGGTGAATCCGAGGCTGATCCAGCGGGTCGCTCCGTTCCGTTCCTGGCCGAGGCCAGGCACGAAGGGCAGGAGGAGGATCACCAGGCCTGCGACCGTGATCGGGAAGATGTTGGTCCGGAGCGCCTCGATGGGCATGACGGTAGCCAGCACGAACAGGACCAGGGCTGGCGCGAAATACTGGAGCTGGCGTAGTGCAAAGTACCATGAGGGTTTTCCGAGGGAGATGGCGTAGCCGGAAGAGGCGGACCAGAGCGTGGCAAATCCCACCCCTGCGAGGAGGAATATTCCTGAGGCCAGGATGCCGTCAGGAACGCCTGGTCCCTTTCCAAGCCCGCGTTCGGGCGCTATCGAAGATGCCATCCGCCCCCGCCTACTGTATCTTCAGTGTCGAAAGGGCAATGATGCTGAACATGCCCCCCAGGATCCAGAATCGTGTCACGACCTTGGTCTCCTTCCAGCCCGACAGTTCGAAATGGTGGTGGAGCGGGGCCATGCGGAAGAGGCGCTTGCCCCCCGAAACCCTGAACCAGCCGACCTGCAGCACCACCGAGAGCGTCTCGAGGAGGAAGACCCCCCCGACGATCCCGAGGAGCACTTCCTTCTTGACGATAAGCGACAGCGTACCGAGCACTCCGCCGAGGGCGAGGGAGCCGGAATCGCCCATGAAGACCTCCGCCGGATGGGCGTTGAACCACAGGAAACCCACACAGGCCCCAAGCAGGGCCAGGCTCACCACCACGAGTTCCCCCGCTCCCTTGATGTAGGGTATCGAGAGGTAGGCGGACCAGTCGGAGCGTCCGGAGACATAGGTGAGGATCGAGAAGGCGATGAGTGCAATTATGACGAGTCCCGTGGCCAGCCCGTCGAGGCCGTCCGCCAGGTTCACCGCGTTCGACCAGTAGACCACGTAGATGACCGCGAGAGGGATCCAGGCGACCCCGAGGTCGATGATGGGAAACTTGAAAAAGGGCAGGAACAGTTTAGTTGTATCTTGTTTGCCGAGGGACCAGAGGTAGATGGCGATAGCCGAGGCCACAAGCACCTGGGCAAGGAATTTCGTGCCTGCCGAGATGCCGTCTGAATTGTGCTTCCGGATCTTCAGCCAGTCGTCGGCGAAGCCTATCGCACCGAAGCCCAGGAGGGCGCCGAGGACCACCCAGGAATAGGAGTTCGTGAGGTCTGTCCACAGGAATACTGCTACCGCCACCGCGAGGATGACCAACAGGCCGCCCATCGTGGGAGTACCGGTCTTCACCAGATGGGTCTCAGGCCCATCGCTGCGGACGGCCTGCCCGAACCTGAGCCTGCGCAGCCACTCGATGACGCGCGGCCCGAGGAGGAAGGCGATGAGGAGGGCTGTGACCGCAGCATAGGCCGAACGGAAGGTCAGGTAGCGGAAGACGTTGAGCGGCGAGAAATGCTCTGCCAGTGGATAGATCAGTGCAAGGAACATCAGCGCAGCTCCCCACCGAGATCCGGTACCAGGGCGAAGAGGCGCTCGAGGGCCATTCCGCGGGAGCCCTTCAAGAGGACGAGGTCGCCCTTTTTCACCTTGGCGCGGAGGGTCTTCGCGAGGGCTTCGATGTCTTCCTCGTGCACCAGAAGTCCTTTGTATCCAAGCGCCTTCGCGCCTTCGAAGCCTGCCTTCGAGTCCTTGCCAAAGAAGAGGAGCCCCTCGGCCTTCGATTTCGCAGCCAAGGCCCCGAACTCCCGGTGGGCTGCCTCGGCTCCCGTCCCGAGTTCCAGCATCGAGCCGAGGACGTACCAGCGGCGCCCCTTCCAGGCCAGGTCATCACAGAAGGAAAGGGCCGCCGCCGCACTCTCGGGATTGGAGTTGTAGCAGTCGCTGACCACGGTCACAGGACCACGCAGCACCTGCGAGCGGTCCTCGGGGGCCTTCACGGCCTCGAGCCCCGCGGCCACGTCAGCCGCACGGATCCCCATCCGCGCGGTGAGCGTGATTGCCGCAATGGCGTTTTCGAGGTTGTGCTTCCCCACGAGCGGAAACCTGATCTGGAGCCCCTCCCAGTCGATGGCCCAGCCATCCAGCCCCAGATCTTCCGCCCCCCTGTAACCCTTGGTCGCCGTCGGCCCGTACTCCAGGATCTCGCCATGGACACCCTTTTTCAAAAGCTCGGTAAACTCGCTCCCTGCGGGGACAATACCGACCTCGCGGGACTCAAATCGCGAGAAAATGCGTTTTTTTTCTTCGGCTATTGCCTTCTTCGTGCCGAGAATTCCGATATGGGCAGTACCGACGTTCGTTATGAGCGCGAAATCGGGTTCATACATCCAGGCCAGTTCGTCCATCTCGTCGCGGCGGTTCATGCCCATCTCGAAGACGCCGTAGTCCTCGTCGCCCACGATGCCGAAGAGCGACAGCGCGAGGCCCTGGTCGGAGTTGAGGTTGCCGGGATTCATCACGACGCGGCCCGCCCTGGACAGGATGGAAGCAACTATTTCTTTCGTCGTGGTCTTGCCGCTCGAACCGGTTATTCCGACGCGGACGAGTCCGGGGTGCCTGAGCCGCTTCTGGCGGGCGAGGGCCTGGAAGGACTGGAGCACGGAATCGACGACCAGGGCCGCCCCTCCCTGTCTCCTGACCTCGCCGACTACAGCCGGCTTCGACCTGAAGGCCCCCGACTCGACGAGGAAGGTCCGCGCGCCACGGCCGAGGGCATCGAGGATGAAGTCGTGGCCATCGGCCTTTCCGCCCTTCAGCGCGACGAACAGGCAGCCAGGGCCTGCCTGCCGTGAATCGAGGGCGGCGGTCTGCCAGGTCTGGGCTGGATCGCCGACGAGCTCCACTGAAACTCCGACATCATGGAGTATGTCCATGGCTGGTCCTGCGACAAAGGCAACGGGCTTAGCCATCACTTCTCCCCTCATTGTTCGCGGCAGGCATCTCTATGAAGATCCTCCGCTTGGCTTCGGCCCTGACAAGGCCCAGGCGCTCGGCGCTGCGAGCGGCCCTTTCTCGGTTGGAGAGGGCAGCGATGCTACCTATGAGATTCCGGTTGAGGTCGATCCACAGTTGCTGCTCCTCCTCGAGGAGCCGGGCCTCGTAGACACTCGCGGCACAGCGACCGGACTGCCACACCACGGAACTGAGGAAGAGCGGCACCGAGACCACCATGCCGATCCATTGCCAGCGCCTCACCCTTCCACCCCTTGATCCTGGCTCCGTTCGAGGACCCGGAGCTTGGCACTCCGCGACGCTGCGTTCTCAGCCACCTCGGATTCCGAGGGCTCGAGCGGTTTTTTAGTGAGGATCTGGAACTTCAGTACACTCTCCATCCCCACGATGATCGGAAGGATGTCAGCAGGGAGTGAGGACCGATCGCCGCGATTGCACAGGACCCTGAAGATGTTCTTGGCAATGCGGTCTTCAAGCGAATGGAAGGTGATGACCGCGAGGCGGCCGCCAGGGGCGAGAAGGGAGGCAGCCAGGGCAATGCCACGCGCGGCCCGTCCGAGTTCGTCATTAACCGAGATCCTGAGCGCCTGGAAGGTCCTTGTGGCGGGATGGATGTGGCCATGGCGCAGGTTTCCCGGCATGGCTGTAAAGACAATCTCCTCGAGCCGGGCGCTGGTCGTGATCGGTGACTGGCGGCGTGCCAGTGCGATGGCACGTGCGATCCTCCTGGAGTGGCGTTCCTCGCCGAACTCGTAGATCAGGTTCGCGAGCTCTTCCTCGCCCAGGCCGTTCACGATATCAGCCGCCGTCCGGGTCCCCTCGGCCGAAAGCCGCATGTCGAGGGCCTCGTCTCGGGCATGGGAAAAGCCCCTGCCCGACTCGGTGAAATGGAACATGGAGATGCCGAGGTCCATGAGCATCAGCTCGGGACGGGCCAGTGTCCCGGCGGCAAGCTCGGCTGCCATCGAGGCGAGGACCTCGTCGAACCATCCAGGCCTGAAGCTTATGCGACTGCTGAAGGAAGCCAGCCGCTCCCGCGCCTTGGCCAGGATTTCCCTGTCGGTGTCAATGCCGATGTAACGGAGCGAGGGGTGGAGTGTAAGGAAGGATTCGGCGTGGCCGCCCTCCCCCAGGGTGCAATCGACCATGAGGGAGTCCGGACGGGGTGGCAGGAGGAAGGACCTGAGTTCGGCAAGCATGACGGGCCGGTGCGCTATGTTCATCACGTTACAGCGTGAGCCCCCCCAGCTCCTCGGCGGCCGACAGGAATTCGGACTCGTTCTCGTCCATGTACTTCCTGTAAACCTCGGCATCCCAGATCTCGATGTACTTCGTGATGCCAAGGATGACGCACTCCTTTGTCAGCCCTGCCCACTCCCTGAGGCTCTGCGGCACGGAAACCCGCCCGAGCTTGTCCACATCCACTTCCTGAGCCGGTGCCAGGATCCGCCTCTGCACAAGGCGGGCCTTGGCCTGGAACAGGCTTGTCGAATCCATGAGCTTGCGCGAAAGGATCGCCCACTGCTCAGGGGGAAACAGCCAAAGGCATCGATCGACGCCCTGGGTCAACACGAAGCTCGTGCCCTCGAGTTCTCCCCGGAGCCGTGCGGGAAGGGAGAGTCGTCCCTTCTCGTCGAGGCTGTTCCGGAACTCACCGGTAAGTAGGTTCATGCCACCACTTCCTACTTTTTCCCACTTTTTCCCACCGCTTCATACTAATCTTGAATCAAATCCTGTCAACGAAGCGGATCATGAAAAGAGTCGACAGAAATAATATTTATTCCGGAATAGACCAAACGTCCGTGTAGTGGAATTCTGGAGCCCTGTGGGGAGGAACCTGAAGCAAGGGCGTGTGGAGGGCAGGATGAAGGGTGGACAGAACACGGGCCCTGATGCGGAACCGGTCACTTAAGGGTTCTCGGGTAGGCGGAGAAGTTAGGGGTTCGAGGATCAGGAAGGGTTCTAGACCGAGCCCTTAGCCTTTTCAGGTATGGAAATAACCACCAGGGCGCCTGGGCCCTGGCCGATCCGGATACTCCCGCCCAGTGTCTTGGTAAGGGACTCGAGGAGCTCCCATCCCAGGGAATTGGAGCTCTCGATGCGCCCTCCGGGTATTCCCGGGCCGTTGTCTCCTACCGAAAGCTCAAGACGGCCATCGCCGACTGCGCACAGCCGCACCTCTATGGCGAGCTTTCGCCCGGGCAACTGCGCGTACTTGAGCGCGTTGGTGAGAAGTTCGGCAACCATCATGCCAAGATACACCGAGGCATCGACGGCATAGCTGATCTCCTGGAGCTCGTAGACAAAGCCTGCCCTCCCCGGTCCCAGGGGAAAAGCATCGTTGATGGTGGAGCAGAGCCTCTCCAGGTACTCGTCGAGGCGAAGGTCTTTTCCTGGCTCACCGCGGTACAGGAGCTCGTGGATCAGCCCGATGGAGCCAACCCGGGTCTGCAGGTCGAGGAGAAAGCCCTTCATCGCATCGGTTTCCGCCCGTAAAGTCTCGAGTTCGATGAGGCTGGCCACCATGGTGAGGTTGTTCCGGACCCGGTGGCTCGCCTCGCGGATTGTCATCTCGCGCGCGGCAAGGGCAGCCCTGAGTTCCTCTTCGGCCTTTCGGCGACGGAGGATCTCCTCGTGGGCCTCGCGGACAAGGGCTGCGACCTCGGTGCGGTCCTCGATGGAAAAGATAATGCCGCCTCCGGGAATCGACGAGGCGGTACAGTAGCGCACTCGCTGTATACGGTCATCGCCACGATGCGGGAAGAGGTCTTCATGGAGCTGGTATGAGAAGACGACCGGCGGACCACCCTGCATGAGGAAGTCGAGCCGCGCGCGAATGGAGTCCTCCTCGAAGCGCGGCAGCAGCCTGTGGAGGATCTGGCCCAGGGCATTCACCGCCTCGATGCCCGTCCAGTCGGCGAGCTTTCGGTTCCAGAAGGTGATGGTCCAGTCCACGTCGATGGTGAAAATGCCTACTGGAAGCATCTCAAGCAGTCCAGTTTCGCCCATTGCAGCCCTATCCATTGGCAAATCGGCGAAGAGCTTCCTTGAGGTCGTCAAAGGCCCCAAGGGTAAGAAAGATGGCGATATCCCCATCCACTGCGATCGACTCTATCTCGAAGCGGGTGGAAACGAGGATTATGAAATCAGCCCCTACGGCGACTGCAGAGAGAAGATCCTTCGCCGTTCCATGAAGGTAGATGGGCACTGAATACTCGAGCTCCGCCCCGACCTCATTGACGATGGTTCCCAGGATGGCATTGAGTACGATGTTTCCGACCTCGCAGAGGGTTCCGGCCCGGACGGAATCGAGATCCCCTTCCAGCGATGGGACTTCGGCAGTGATGACGTCGACCAGGCGGCTCGCATCCGCCGATGCGAAGACAAGTTCGGCGCAACCGGTGAAGTCGCCTTTGAACTCCATCTCGACGGCCGAAAGCGAGTCGGTGCTACGGCCACCAAGGGTCGCCGCGAGCTCTCCCACAGGCACCTCGCGAAGCGAGGGTACGGAGAGTCGTACATGCGAACCGAGCATCGTGTTGAGGACTTCTCCTGCCCTACCGACCCCGATACCAATCAGCTCGGTCATCGCGGCGAGGGATTGCGTGTCGAACATCAGTCGGACGCGCCCGCATGGCGTCCCAGTGCCAACTCGATCGCGTCGGTGAGATTGTCCTTGAGCAGGGGCTTGTTGATCATGACCTCGGCCCCGAGGGAGAGTACCTTGGCGCGGGTGGAATCCTGGATATCAGCTGTCATGATGACTACGGGAAGCTCGGGATGGCTTTCCTTGATGCGGACAAGGACGATCTTTCCATCCATGTCGGGCATCAGGAGGTCGAGGAGCACCAGGTCGAAGCGCTGTGCCTCGATCGCTTCGAGGGCGGCTGCCCCGCCCGCTACGGAAACCAGCTCGTAGGTTGCGCCGATCAACCGCTCAACGATGGCCCTCGAGGTAGGAGAGTCGTCTATGACAAGAAGCTTTCGCATACCCTTCCTTCCCTGAACGGCACTTGCAGGCCTCTTGAACGATAGCGGATGCCAGTCCCATGATCAAGGGTGGATGGCGAAGGCGCGGGAAGGATTGACAGTCAGCAGCGCATCGCTAGACTTAGCTCCGATGGCGCTCGAGCGGAAAAACCCCACCATTACGGCCTCCTGGCAGATCGCCATCGCCGCGCTTGGGTATTTCCTCGCCCACGAAGCCAGCTTCGGCTTTCCAGATGCAGACCGGATCGTGATCATGCTGTTGCCCACAGCCGGCCTGGGCCTGGCTGCCTTCCTCGTGGTTCGGCCCAGCTCCTGGCCCATCCTCGCACTGGCCCTTTTCGTAGTCGGTGCCCTATCGGATATCCTTGAAGGTCAGGCGGCACTTCCCAGTCTTGGTCTCATCGGACTCAACCTCCTGGAGTCCTGGATCTGCGCGCTGGCCATCAGAAGGTCGGGACAAGCCATCACTTTCTCGCGGCTCCGCGAGGTGGTCGCCCTGGGCCTTGCCGCAGTCTTCGTCAACGGCGTCGCTGCCCTGCTGGCAGCGGCCCTCGACCTCACCGGCCCTTCCCTTGGCTTTTTGGAGGGCGCTTTCGCCTGGTGGCTCGCCACTGGCTTCGGCATGGTCCTCCTTGCCCCCCTCCTCGTCTCCCTGGGAACCCAGCCGCTCAAGAACTTCTGGCGACAGCCCTGGCGGAAAGCCCTGGATCTCGGTTACCTCGCAATAGCTGGGGCATATTGCTGGTTCTGTTTCAACGTCGCGTCCTCCGCCTCCCTCATACACCCCCAGCCCTACCTCCTGGTACTCGTGCTTCTCTGGCCTGCGCTCAAGAAGTCCTCGCTGACCCTGGGCTTTGCCCTGGTCCTGCTGACGAGCATCGTAGCCACAAGTCGGGCCATCACCGAAGGCCCGTCCCCCCTGTATGGCGACGACCTGGTCGAGCGCCTCCAGCTGGCCCTGGGCTTCCTCGCTGCCCTTTCCTTTACCTCGTATATGCTGGCTGCCTCCTTCGCCGAGGCGGAGGGGGAACGGGAAAATGCCCTTGAGGCCTCGAGGAATATCGAGACCCTCGGCGACAACATTCCGCAAGGGTTGGTCTACCAGCTCATCATGACAAGGGACGGAAAGAGAAGGTATTCCTACATCAGCCGGAATATCCATGGTATTTCCGGTATCGACCGAGCCGAGGTCTACGCAGACCCGCTGGCGATGCGGAAGCGGATCCATCCGGATGACGAGCACATCATCGCCGAGGCCGAGGGCGGCTCTGGCGAAGCGCTTTCGCCCTTCACTGTAACCCTGCGCTTCCTGCACCGGGATGGCATCTATCGCTGGGTAATGATCTCCTCTTCGCCCCGCCCCCAGGCTGACGGATCCATCCTCTGGAACGGCATCATGGTGGACATCTCGCGGCAGCGACACATCGAGGACGAGCTGCGGGCAAGCAAGGAGCAGTACCGCGTCCTCCTTGAGCGTGCTGCCGATGGTATCTTCATCAGCGGACCCGACGGCCGCTTCACCGAGATCAACACCGCCGGACATGCACTGATCGGCGCCAGGAAGGGCATGCTCACAGGCAGGCGCATCGAGGACCTCATCGATCCTGGGGATCTCGCGGAGCGACCGGTCGCCAGCGAGCTTCTTCAACGCGGCCTGCCGGTCTTCGCCGAAAGGATGCTCAGGCGCGACGACGGTTCGACGGTCAGCGTGGAGATCTCGAGCCAGCAACTCGAAGACCATCGCACCATCGCCATCCTTCGGGACATCTCCGAGAGGAAATGGAACGAGCGCAAGGCCCTCCTGAGGATGCGCCTCAGCGAGGTCGCATCGTCGAGAGGTCTCGATGAGCTCCTCCAGGTCATACTCGACGAGACCGAGGCGGTGACCGCTTCGGTGATCGGCTTCTACCACTTCATCGACGAGGATCAGAAGAGCCTCACCCTCCAGGTCTGGTCGACGAACACCCTCGCCACGATGTGTACCGCGGAGGGCAGGGGAAGCCATTACGACATCGCCGAGGCAGGAGTCTGGGTGGATGCCGTCCTCACCCGACAACCGGTGATCCACAACGACTATGCCAGCCTCTCCCATCGTAAGGGACTGCCTCCGGGCCACGCCCTGGTGACTCGTGAACTCGTCATTCCCATCATCCGGAACGGCCTCGTCGTGGCGATACTCGGCGTCGGCAACAAGGCTGCCCCCTACGACTTTTCCGATATCGAAAAGACCAGGCACCTGGCGGACCTGTCATGGGAAATCGTCGAGCGGAAACGGACGATGCTGCGCCTCAAGGATAGCGAAACACGCTTCTCCCAGGTCTTCCGCGGCAGCCCCTTGCCAACCATCATCACCAGGGCCGAATCGGGCGACATCATCGATGTGAACGATGCCTTCGTCGAACTCTTCCAGTGCTCGAAGGAGGAGGCCCTGGGCAAGACAGTAGAGGATATTGGCCTCTACGAGGACATAGAGCAGCGGGAACGCCTCCTGGCACTCAGCCAGGGAGGGAGCGCAATACGGGATTGGGAGCTGCGCTTTCGGAAGAAGGACGGCCAGGTCATCGACACGAGCACTGCGGTCCAGGTCATCCATCTTGACGGCGAGACCCTCCTCGTGAGCCAGATCCAGAACCTCACCGAGCGCAAGGCGGCCGAAGACCGCATCGCGAAGACCCTCGCGGAAAAGGAGATACTCCTCCGCGAGCTCTATCACCGCGCGAACAACAACATGCAGGTCATCACTGCCCTCCTGGATTTCCAGGCCCAGTCCCTCGGCGACGACCGCTTCTCGCGCGCCATAGAGGATACCCAGAACCGCATCGGTTCCCTGGCCCTGGTAAACCGCAAGCTCTTCGAAGCCCAGGACCTCTCCCACGTCAATTTCCGGGAATACGTCCTCGACCTCCTGGGCATGCTCAACCAGAACCACGCGAGAAACTACAGCCGCATTACGGTGTCCACCGAACTTGATGATGTCTTCATCCTTATCGACACGGCGATCCCCTGCGGCCTGATACTGAACGAGCTCATCTCCAATGCCTACCGGCACGCCTTCCCCGACGGCCGCGCCGGGACGCTCCGGATCGCCCTGCGCAAGCTCGAAACTGGGGCGATTTCCCTCGTGATCGAGGACGATGGCGTCGGCGTGCCGGAGGGCTTCGATGTAGGCCGGGATGGGAAGATAGGTCTGCAGAGCATTGTGGGGCTCTGTGCAAGCCAGCTCAAGGGAACAGTCAGCTTCAATACGACATCGGGTTTCTCCTGCGAGATCGGATTCACCGACAATCTCTACGTAGCAAGGGTATGAAGGCATGAAAATGGGTGAAACCAAACCGAAGATACTTATCGCCGAGGACGAGTTCCTCCCGGCGACCCACCTCCGGATCATGCTCGGCAGGGCCGGGCACGAGATCGTAGGACCCGTATCCACGGCCAGGGAATGTGTCGAGGAGGCGAGGCTCGCAAAGCCCGACCTGATACTCCTCGATATCCGCCTCGCCGGCGAAGCTGACGGCATCGACGCTGCACGCGAGATCCGTACCTTTGACAGTGACATAGACATCATCTTCATGAGCGGCTACCAGGAGGCTGCGCTCCGCGAGCGCGCGATGGCCCAGAAGCCCCTGGCCTTCCTGGTGAAGCCAGTGCTGCTCAAGGACATCCAGGCGATCATGGAAAGGCCTAGGTAGAAGAAAATCAGGCCGGGATCAGCGGAAATCCTCGTAGGACTCGAGTTCCATGACAGCCATGGGAGAGCCGGGCATGCCGGTCAGGCCCTCGGTCCGGACGGGTATGTGGCGACCGTCGGTGGAAAACCAGTAGCGGGTCTTCCCCGCCATCCCGCCGAAAAGGGTTCCGAGCACCCCGCCCACCCCCAGTTCCAGCTTCCAGCAATCCCAGCTATGGCCGGACACGATGATCCGCTCCCTCCCCACGACTGCCACAGTGAGCGTAAAAGCGGCATTGGGGGGGCCACCCTGAAAAAGAATGCGGTATTTAGGAAGGCTTTCGAAGGGGATGGTCCGCAGCCGCTCGAGGAAGGGACCGGTAGAAGTGAGGACAAGCTCGTCCGGCTTCATGACCGCCGTGTCGGAAATGACGTTTGTCACCCTCCTGATCACCGAGGTCGGACCCCTCGTGGTGACATCCGACCAGCTGGACGCGAAGGTGGCGGGATCGAGTCGGTAGTCGCCGTCCTCCTCGGCTGAGCGCCAGGAATAGGCCAGATAGGCTCCCTGCGCGTCGCGCCGCGCCGAAACCTCGACAGAGACCTGCTCACGCCGTCCCTCGACGGCGCGGACATAGCTGAAGCGCTCGTGGCGGGCCGGGACGACGGAGACCGTGGATGGGACCGGGACCTCGGCACTGGCTGCATGGACAAGGGCCACGAGATAGGTGGCGACGACAGCGGCCACGGGAGCGAAGGAGCTTCGGTGGTTCATTTCATGCTTCCTTTGACTTTTCTGGCTGTAGCCCGCTTTCAGTACTGCGGCCAGGGATGAGTATACTGAGCCGCGCGCCGCCCGAGGGGGAAGCCGATGCGATAAGGTCCCAGCCATGGCCCCTGAGGATAGAGCGCGCGATATGGAGCCCCAGGCCACTGCCCTCGCCCTCCCGGGCACCAGAGCCCCGGTAGAAGGCTTCGAAGGCTCGCTCGCGCTCGAGCTCGGGGATGCCAGGGCCGTCGTCGTCGATATCGACGACGAGGGCCCCTCCTGCTCCTGCCCTGGCTTTCAGACATAGCTTTCCGCCTTTTTTGCCATGTCGCAATGCATTGGCCACAAGATTCTCGAAGGCCCGGCCAAGGAGGGCGCGATCGGCCCTCTCCTCGCGCCCAGATAGGGCAGAAAGCTCTGAGGCAAAGGTCGTCCCCTCGAGGGCGCATTCCTCGGCTGCCGTCGCCGCGAAGCCTTCGAAGAGGGGCCCGAGGGGAAGCGGCTCGAAGCGGTGCCGCCATTCCCCGGTTTCCATGCGCGCAAACTCGATGAGGGCCTGGATACGCTCCTCAAGGACACGCGTGCGTTCCTTCATGGTCTCCACGTAGCGGGACAGGGTCTCCGGATCGGAGGCGAGCCCGTCCTCGATGGCCTCGAGATAACCTCCGATCGAGGTAAGCGGCGTTCGGAGATCGTGGGAGATCGCGGCCAGGAAACGCGAACGGCGGCCGAGGTCCTCCCGGATGGAGCTGCGCATAGCCTCCATCGCGTCGGCGAGGCGCGCGATCTCGCGGGAGCCGCCGGCGCTGACCGTGGTCTCAAGGTCGCCTGCGGCGATGGCGACGGCGGCGCGCTCGAGGCGACCTATTTGAGCGGCGAGGTAGGCGGCCACCGCGATGCTCATCAGGAGTGCCACGAGGGCGAAGAGGAGCTGCCCCCCGATCTGGAGGAGGGGTTCGCCCTCCCCCGCCACGGCCCGGGCCGAGTCGCTGGGAAGGATGGCGTACCAGGTTCCCGCCACCCTGTCGTCCAGCTCAACCACGTCGGAAAAAAAGCTGGCCTGGGGCACTATGGTTGCCGCTATGCCGGAGACGGATTCAAGCCCGGCCGCTATCCCAGGTGGCAGGGAGGGCAAGGTGGAGAACACGACCCGCCCTTCGGAATCCGCGATGACCAGATCGAGCCAGACAGGGGAGGCGTAGCCCGGTCTGGCGGCAAGCGTGCCCGCCGCGTCGAGCTGGACGGCACGCCTGACCTCGCGGAGCGCGGCGATGGAACGCATGAGGGGCCCCTGCGAGATCCGTCCCTGGTTCATCGCGACAATAGCCCCCACAAGGAGGGCCGGGAGGACTATCGAGGCAATTGCGACAAAGAGGATGATCAACCTGAGGGGGGGCAGGCGTCCCCTGTGGAAGGGCGGTACCGCCTTGTCCATGATTTCGCCCGTCCGCCTCATTGTGCATCCTGGCCGGGCGCGAAGCGGTAACCGGAGCCCGGGACGGTCTTTATCCAGCGTGGCTCCGCAGGATCTTCCTCGATCTTCCTGCGGAGGCGCTGGATATGGACGGCAACGGTGGAGAGGTCGCCATGCTCAAGGTGCCAGACCTCTCGGTGGAGTTCCGCAGCCCCGAAGCTGCGGCCAGGGCGTGACACGAGGAAGTATAGGAGCTGGAATTCCCTTCGGCTCAGCCGGAGGATCCCGCCGTCGCGCGCGAGGGTGCCCGCGTCGCCATCGAGGAGGAAGGAGCCGAAGCCCAGGACATTGGATGTGCCTGCTGCTGCGCCTCCTGCGACACGGTCGGGATCGGCGCCGGACTCCAGGTCGATGCGGCGGAGGAGGGCGCCGACACGGGCAGCGAGCACCCGCGGAGAGAAGGGCTTGGAGATGAAGTCGTCTGCCCCGAGGCCGAGGCCCTCGAGCTTGTCCTCGTCGGATTCCCGGGCTGAGACGATGATGACCGGGGCCATGCTCGCGGTGCGGAAAGCGCGGAGGAATTGAAGCCCATCCATGCCGGGGAGCCCCAGATCCAGGAGCACAAGGTCGGGAATCTCGTCCATGCGGGCGAGGGCTGCCTCGGCCGTTGCGGCTATGGAGACAACATGTCCGTCGCGTCCGAGATAGGTCGCGACAAGTTCGGCGATAGCGGGGTCGTCTTCGACGACGAGCACGCGACGGGTCCTCTGGCCAGTTTCCATCAGGCGAAAGTATATCCGGCCAAGCGGTGCGGCGGTGGCTGGAAGGGGATGAATTCCGGATGAACAGCAGTCCGACAGCGGCTTGTCAGAGCCAGGATTCCTTGAAGTGCCCGCCCTGGCCTCAGTATCATCACAGTGACAGCTACAGAAAAGGCGTTTTGGAAAGCCCGGCGAAGGGCAGTATAAGGAGTCAGCATGACCATAGTGGAGTTGCAGGATGTCAGGAAGGTCTACCCCCTCGGCAAGGTCGAGGTGGAAGCAGTCAAGGGCGTCTCGTTCTGTATCGAGAAGGGTGATTTCGTATCCATAGCGGGTCCCTCGGGCTCGGGCAAGACGACGATCCTCAACATGATCGGCTGCGTCGACAGACCCACCAAGGGTACGGTTTCCATTGCAGGTACGCCCACGAAGGACCTCAAGGACGCGGCCCTGACCACGCTCCGTCACGAAACCCTGGGCTTCATCTTCCAGTCCTTCAACCTCATCCCCGTGCTCAACGTGCGCGAGAACATCGAGTTCCCCCTCCTCCTCGGCCGCGAGCGCGTGCCCAAGAAGGAAAGGGAGCAGTGGATCGACTACCTCATCGAGGAGGTCGGGCTTTCCCAGTGGAGCAAGCATAAATCCAACGAGCTCTCGGGTGGCCAGCGACAGCGCGTCGCCATCGCCCGTGCCCTGGTCACAAAGCCCGAGATCGTGCTTGCCGACGAGCCGACGGCCAACCTCGACTCGCACACCGGGGAGCAGATCCTCGAACTCATGAAGAAGATCAACCGCGAGATGCAGACAACCTTCATCTTCTCGACCCACGACGCCAAGATCGTGGGACTCGCCGACCACATCATCCGGCTCCGCGACGGCCTGATCATCGAGAACGTCCGGAACGGCACGGACGCCGCCGCCCTCTGCGCGGACCTGGCAGGTGAATCCGTCATCGAGAATTCGCCCGTCCAGTCGGCAAGGAGCTGATCCATGCCCGTAATGCTGCGGATAGCCTTCCGCAACCTCCTCGAGCACAAGGCCAAGAGCCTGATAATAGGAGTGCTCCTGGCGCTCGGGGTAATAATACTCATAGTCGGTAATTCCTTCATGGACACCGCCGCCAAGGGAGTCAAGGATACCTTCATCGGAAACTACACCGGCGACGTCTTCGTCGCCGCGAAGAACAAGAACCCGGTGAGCCTCTTCGGCGTCCAGTCGATGGGCCAGCGTGACGCGACCCCCAACATTCCCGACTTCGACAGGATCGCCGCCAAGCTCGCCTCCCTGCCGGGGGTCACCGGCGTCACGAGCCAGGTCACGGGCTTCTCGCTGCTCGCCCACAAGTCCAACGAGAGCGACCAGGGCTTCGCCCTCCTCTTCGGAATCGATCCTTCGACCTATTACAAACTTTTCGACAATGCCGTCGTCCTCGAGGGTTCCCTCCTCAAGCCGGGAGAGGACGGCCTTGTCATGTCGCGTGCCATGCTCGACCGGATGCAAAAGGACGCGGGTTGGTCGCCGAAACTCGGGGAGACCCTCCTCCTCACGGGCATGGGCAAGGCGGGATTCAAGATCCGCTCCGTGCCCCTCACTGGCATCATCCGCTTCAAGAGCGACAGCGAGGCGACGAGCTTCATCTCCTACGTGGACGTCAACACACTGCGCATCCTCAACGGCATGACCCTCGGAAACGACGAGGAGACACCCGTCAGCGAAGATCAGAAAAAGCTCCTCGCTACCACCAACGAGGACGAGCTCTTCGGAGCTGAGACGCTGGTGTCCGAGCAGAAGCCGGAAGCCACTCCCAGTGCTGCCCCGCCCCCCCGCAAGGCTATCGAAATCGACACCGGGGCCTGGAACTTCATGCTCGCGCGGGTGACCAACCCCTCCGTGGCACCCAGGACGATAGCCACGCTCAACGCCTGGTTCGCATCCGAGGGGATAGAAGCCCAGGCGGGCGACTGGAAAGCCGCCGCCGGTCCCTTCGCGCAGAGCATCGACGTGCTCCGCGTGGTCTTCAACATCGCGATCATCATAGTTGCGATAGTCGCGGTCATCATAATGATGAACACCCTCGTGATCTCGGTCATAGAACGGACCGGGGAGATAGGCACGATGCGCGCCCTCGGCGCACAGAAGGGCTATGTCCGGAAGATGTTCCTCGTCGAGACCCTCACGATCGCAGGTGTCTTCGGACTCATCGGCATGGCCCTCTCCTTCGCGATCATAGCGATACTCGGGGCAATGCACATCGAAGCGGGCAACCCCTTCCTGGAGATCCTCTTCGCCGGCAAGGTCCTCAACCTGTCGGTCAACCCGGGCTCGGTGGCCTGGAGCATGGTCCTCGTCGGGATGGTTGCGGTCATCGCGCATCTCTATCCCGTTTCGCTCGCCCTCAAGGTCGAGCCCGTCCGCGCGATGCAGGTGGAGTAGGAAATGGAAATCATCAAACTGGCCCTGCGCAACCTCGCCCGGCAGAAGAAACGGACCTTCCTCCTCGGGAGCGCCATTGCCTTCGGCATCATGATCGTCACGGTCATCAACGGCTTCGCGGGGGCCTTTGTCGACAACATCAGCGAGAACTTCGCCAACCTGGCCGCAGGGCACGTCTTCATCCAGGGCGTCGAGAAATCGGCCTCGGGCAAGGAGTCGGACATCATCCGCGATGACGCCCTCCTGATGCAGGCAGTCAAGGACGCGAACATCCCGTCCAAGTACATCTCCAAGCGCTCCTCAGCCCAGGCAAGCCTGATCTTTGCCGGACACAACGCCCAGCTCAAGGTAGACGGTGTCGATTTCTCCAAGGAGACCTTCCTTCCCGAGCGCCTGATGTTCATCAAGGGCGGACTCGAGGGCATGAAGCAGCGGGACGGCATCATCATCTCCGAGCCCATAGCCAAGCGGCTCAACGTACAGCCCGGCGACCGGGTCCTGGTGCAGCTCCGCACCCTCACCGGGCAGCAGAACGTCGGCGAGTTCTCCATCGCGGGCATCACCGTCGACGCGGGCATCTTCGGCTCCATGTCGGGCTACGCAAACAAGACCTACATGAACGAACTCCTGGCCCTCGGGCCGGAGGACTACCAGCTCCTGGGCATCTACCTCCCCTCGCTGAAGGGCACCGACGCCTACGGCAAGGCCCTCTACGAGAAGGTGAAGGCCGTCGCCCCCGTCTTCGACCGTGACGCAGCCAAGAATGACCAGAACTTCATCCGTTCCTTCATGAACCAGGGCAAGACCGAGACCTGGACGGGCATCAAGTACCGCGTCTTCACCCTGAACGACATGCTGGCCCAGGTAAAGCAGATCGCGGACGCCCTCGACACCGCGAGCCTCATCATCCTCCTGGTGCTGTTCGTGATCATAATGGTCGGCATCACCAACACCTTCCGCATCATCCTCTACGAGCGCATCCGGGAGATCGGCACAATGCGGTCGATCGGCATGCAGCGTGGCGAGGTCAGGAACCTCTTCCTCTTCGAGGCCGGATTCCTTGCCCTCGGAGGCGCGGTCTTCGGACTCGTGCTGGCCTTCATCGTGATGGCGGCCATCGGCGGCATCAGCTTCAGCATGAACAGCCCGGTCTTCATAATTCTCAAGAACGGTCACATGACCTTCAAGGTCGACGCGGCGAGGATGCTCCTGAACGTCCTCATCGTCGCCGCCCTGACCGAATTCGCGGCCTTCTTCCCCTCGCGGAACGCCGCCCGCCTCGACCCCGCCGTCGCCCTGCGCACGGTGAAGTGAAACGGAGATGCAGATGAAACGACTACTTGGTCCCTTCGCAGCCGCCCTGGCCGCCGCCTTCCTCCTGGCAGCCCCGGCGGGGGCGGCGACGACTGACTTCAAGGCCATCCTTGCCCAGATCGACAAGATGCAGGACTTCGGCTCCTCGGACTTCAGCGCGGTCTACAACATCGTGTCGGAAAAGCCCGGCGAGAATCCGGCCACCACCCAGATCAAGATATTCCGCCGCGACCTCCAGAACCAGATCCTCATACTGCTCCAGAAGCCGGAAAAGCAGAAGGGCCAGGGTTACCTCAAGATCGACGACAACGTGTGGTTCTACGACCCGGAGTCGGGCAACTTCTCCCATTCGACGATGAAGGAGAACATCAACAACACCGACGCGAAGAGCTCCGACTTCAAGCGCTACACCTTCGCTGCGGATTACGACATCCAGAAGACCGAGGAGGGCAAGCTCGGTAGCTACGAGGTGTGGATCTTCACCCTTGCCGCCAAGAACACCGAGGTTTCCTACCAGAAGATCCGGCTCACCGTCCGCAAGGACAAGGCCGTGCCACTAAAGGAAGAAGACTTCTCCGTGTCCGACCGCCTCATGCGCACCACGCTCTTCCTGCCGACCTACATCAAGGCCGGGGACCGCCAGATACCGGCGAAAATCAAGATGGTCGACGAACTCAACAAGGGCAACCAGAGCGTACTCACGATCTCGGACGTCACCGTGTCCAAGCTCCCCGACTCGGTCTTCACCAAGGCCTTCCTCGAGAGGGCGCAGTAAGATGCGGCCATTGCCAGGGGGAAGCAGGGCCTTCCTTGCCGTGATCGCCCTCGCCGCAGCGCTTGCCTTCCCGCTTGCGGCCCAGGACAGCGGCGTGTCTGCCGACACCGGGGCGGACTCAGAGGAGGACCTCTTCGGCGCCGAAACGGTGACGGAAACAAAGTCCGACGCTGCGGCAACCCCGCAGAAAGACTTCCTGAAGTACGACATGGTCAAGGTCGGAGGCTCGGCGAGCGGCAGCCTCGGCCTGACAGGCACCTGGCTGGACCCCTGGAATGCCGGCATCGATCCCCTCAAGCCCGACTCGCGGAGGCTCACTCCCAGCATGTCGGACTCCATCAAGATCACCGCCAAGCCCTCCGAGGACTTCGGCGTCAATATGGAGTTCCGGGCCTCCAACCCCTTCGCCTCGAGCAGTTCGGTACTCACCGGCGCGACCTACGTAGCCGCGGGCACCAACCCCTACACCAGCCTACCCTACCCAGCCTCAGTCAAGACGACCTCGACAAGCCTGACCCTGCCCAGCATCAAGGTCTGGTCGCTCTACTCCAAGTTCAGCTGGAAAGATGTCGTCTTCATGAGTTTTGGCAAGCAGTCCCTGGCCTGGGGAGTGTCCCAGTCCTTCTTCCAGCCGGCCAACGACATCTTTGCCCTCAACGTCGTGGACTTCTCGAACACGGGTGCAGAGCGTGAGGGCCCCATCGCCTTCAAGGCCCAGTATCCCCTCCCCCTTTCGATGGCAAACGCCTATTTCTACGCCGGAGTGCCCGACACTACGACCCTGGACATCAATGACCTGCGCGTCGCAGCCAAGGCAGAGGGTAACTTCGGCAACACGGAACTGGCTGCCGCCGGTTACTACGCGTACAGCGACCATCCCCGCGCCATCCTCATGGGCACGACCGGCAATGGGACCTTCAACTTCTTTGGCGAGGCTGTCGCCAAGTGGGGCAGCGAGCGATACTTCCTCTCGAGTCCCATCCTGGCTGCGCAGAAGGCCGACCAGCTCTGGTTCTCGGGCACTGCCGGAGGTTTTTACTCGAACACGGACTGGAACCTGACCGCCTCGGCTGCCTATTTCTACAACGGCGAAGGCCAGAGCGGGGTCACCGCAAAGGAAGCCTACGCCTACTACTACATGCACCAGTCCGAAATCGACCGCGCCAAGTTCGGAACCCACTATGCTGCGGCTTCGATATCCTTTTCAGAGCTCTTCGTCGACCAGCTCTCCTTCATGGTCTACGGAGTCGGCAACATCTCCGACAGGTCCTTCATCGTTGCGCCGAGCCTGACCTGGAAGTTCTTCGATTACATGAAGGCTAAAACCGGGGCAACCCTCAGCTTTGGCCCTGAGGGCAGCGAATACACCTTGATGGGCGGCGGCAAGCCCAGCGCTGCCTTTTCCCTCAGCCTCGACCTAGGCAGCGGCAGCTTCTAAGTAGCCCCGGGCAGCGGCAGCCTCTACGCTGCCCGGGGACCTAGGTCCTTCCTCGATTGATCCGGGGTCCCCTTGCCGGGTATATTCAGGAATCTCTCGATTCCGGAGTTCTACGATGAAAGCCGTTTCCATCGCTCCCCATATCTGGGCCCTGCATTCAGACGTCGATTCGGGCGACCTTTTCGAGGGCATCTGGCCGATACCCGGGGGAGTTTCCCTCAACTCTTACCTCGTCAAGGGCGAAAAGACCGCCTTGATCGACCTCGTTCGCGACTGGGACGGCGCTGCCGCGACCCTCGAGGCAGGCGTACTCGATGCCGGGGCCGATATCGCCTCCATCGACTTCCTCGTCCTCAACCACATCGAGCCGGACCACTCAGGCTGGCTCCGCGAATTCAGGGCCAAGAACCCGGGCGCCACCATCATCGCCACGGCCAAGGGCATAGAGCTCGTGAAGTCCTTCTACAAGATCGAGGAGGGCCTCAGGGTCGTGAAGTCGGGTGACACCCTCGACCTCGGGGGGGGCATCAACCTCCTCTTCGAGGAAGCGCCCAACGTGCACTGGCCCGAGACCATGATGACCTACTGCCCGACAGCGGGAGTGCTCTTTTCCTGTGACGCCTTCGGGAGCTATGGCAAGCTCGGCGACAGGATCTTCGACGACCAGTTTACCCCCGCCGAGCACGTCACCTACGAGAAGGAAAGCCTTCGCTATTACACAAACATCGTCTCGAGCTTCGGTCTCTTCGTGAAGCGTGCCATCGCGAAAATCGCGACCCACCAAGTCAAGATCGTCGCGCCGAGCCACGGTGTAATCTGGCGTACGAATCCCCAGACCATCATCGATCGCTATTCGAAGTACGCCTCCTGGCTCGAGGGCGGCCGCGACAAGGAAATCTGCGTGGTCTGGGGTTCGATGTACGGCAACACCGAGAGAGGCCTCAAGGCGGTCACCGCGGGCATCGAGTCGGAGGGCGTGAAGTGGGTTTCCCACCGCGTGCCCAACGTCGATGCCTCCTACATCCTCACCGACGCCTACCGCTGCGAGGGCCTCGTGATAGCCATGCCCACCTACGAATACAGGATGTTCCCGCCCATGGCCTATGTCCTGGACCTCATGGACCGCAAACACGTGTGGGGCCGCAAGGTCCTCCGCATCGGCTCCTGGGGCTGGATAGGTGGAGCGAAAAAAGAATACGACGAGCGTGTAGCCCCCTTGAAGTGGGAGGCAGTCGACCCCGTGGAGTGGGCGGGAGCTGCCGACGATGCGACCCTGGCCAAGCTACGCGAACAGGGGGCTGAGCTGGCGCGGCGGGTGAAGGCGGCTCTGTAGGGCGGGGCTCAGTCCCTGCGGGTCAAGCCAACCTTCCCAGCAGTTCCCCGCCCTGTCGTTACAAGAGGGTAAGTCCCCGGGCCTGCCCCCGGGGTCTTCGCGCCTACAGCTCCTCGACCTCGGTCTCGGGCAAGCCTGTTGCTTCGGCGATGATTGCCGTGCTAACGCCAAGACGCTTGAAGTTCCGGGCATCGGAGAGGGCCTTGGCGCGCTCACCATCTGCCCGGCCCTTTTTCTCGCCTTCCTTCATCCCTTCCTTCATCCCTTCCTTCATCCCTTCCTGTATCGCCTCCGCCATCTCGGCGTTGCGGGTCCATTCGTAGTCCTGGCGGCTATCGTAGAGGATGCGTTCACGGTCCTGGAGTTTGAAGGTGGACATGATTTGTAGTGCCTCCCGCACGTCGGCGTCTGCCATAGTTTCGGGCAGATGCTCTGGATCGAGGGTTTCACCCTCGGCAAGAAGGGTAAGCCATTTCCGCAATCCAGGGCTTACACTATCCCACTGGGGCCCCTTCTTCAAGCTGCTAAAAACCTCCAGTTCAATAGTGAGAATCAGGAAGTTCGGCGACAGGGTGTGGCCGGTCCTGCGGCAGTGCGCCTCGAACACATGGAGCCAGGAGCCGTCACCGAAGTGCGCCTCTCCGATGATCCAGATGGAGATGGCTGGTCGGTGGAGCGCATAGGAGTCGCCCCGTCCGATCTGGCTGGTGTAGAGCTTCGACCAGGTGGTGAGCATGCGGTTGTCCAGGGCGCCGCGCGATCTGACCTGCATTTCCACTTGGATATCGCGCTTGTCCGGTTCTTCGAGCCGCAGATCAAGGCTCACCTCCTTGTCGCCCTCGAAGTCGGCGATGAGGTAAGGATTCAGGATAGTGAGCGACGAGACCGGCTCCCTTCCAGCGAGCGGCAGAAGCTCGTTGAGAAAGTGAAGCGGCAGGTCCTTGTGGTCATTGGAACCAAAAAGCTTCTTAAACACGATATCAACGGTGGGCTTGATGCCGATTTGCATGGTGCTGCCTCCTGCCACTAGTACGCCAGGAGGTGGCGGCGGGAATTCAAAACGGGGATAGAAATAGTAAAAAAAAGAAGGCGGGCTCTGGTTCCGCTGGCTTGAAGGCTAGCGGTAGGCTGTGGAGAGAACACATCCCGCCATATGAACACATGCTCATATGAAGGGATGTGCTAGCGCGAAGAGGCTGAAAGGGTCAGACACTGCAGGTTGGGCCGCGAGAGTGAGTGGTCAGTGCTGCAGCCACCCTCCCCTTTTCCCGATACTCCGCACTAGGCCCTTCGTATTGGCCCAGCGAAGGTGGCCAAGGCAGCTCGCCAGGCATTGCCGGAAATGTGCAGGCGGCACCAGACGCGCAGAAAGCAAGGCATGCTTTTCGGCCAGACGCCTTTCCATTCGCCGGGCAGTACCAAGGGCGATACGGCGATGATTCGTGAACACTCGGTACCCAAGGAACTCGACACCTTCGGTTGTCGAATAGAGCCGGGTCTTGGGATAGCGCAGCGAGAGGCGAAGGCCGAAAATGCCCTGGGAGGGGTCAGACCCTGCGGGTTCGTCACATGTACAAACAGGATCTGACCTCCAGGACTTGTCAGAAGCAACTTGGATCGAAGTCCTTGTCAGATGCGCTTGTTGCGGCTATCTTGATTATAGTGGGAAATCCCACAACAGGAGTAGCATTTTGATGCCAACCAAGGAATACGATGCCCGAATCGATACGAAGAAGCGTGTGACGATCCGCGGCGCCCGCTTTGACCACTATCACGTCCAAGAGTTTCTCGATGGACGGATTGTTCTCGAACCGCGCGAGCTTGTTGTACCCTTCGAACTGTCAGCACTGACCATGGCAGTGATGGACTCGAGCATGCAGAATCTCGATGAAGGTAAGGTCTCGGAGCCCCTCGATCTTACAGCTTTCAGCAACGAGTAAGTCCTTATCTCCATGTTTTTCATTCGATTGGGAGTCCCGGAGATGGAGGCGCTATGGACTGATTTGTGTACAAAAGCAGAGGCCGAAATCCTGACTGTCGATGAGGCGCGCTTGTACAAGAAGTGGGGAAAGGCAATGGCACTGCTCGCTGCGGATCCTCGACACCCTGGGCTCAGAAGCCATGAAATAGGGCCACTGAGCCGCCGCTACGGCGAGAAGGTCTGGCAGTCATATCTTGAGAACACAAATCCGCGGGCATCTCGCATGTACTGGGTCTATGGTCCTGGCAAGACACAGATCACGGTGATCGGCCTCGAGCCGCACCCTGAAGACAAGAAGAATTCAGGCTATGCGAAGGTGCGACTTTCTGAAACTGGCGAAAAGCTGTCGTGACAAGCCCGGAGTGATGCGCAGGGGGGGGGAGAGAGGCCCCCTGGGGGAAATCAAGAGCCCAGCAGCATGGAACTTTGAGCGACTATGATGCCCAGGGAGGGGTGAGACCCTGCGGGTTCGTCACCATTGCGATGCGTGGATGGCTCCTGGATCCAGAGCGCTGGTATCTGCTGAAACTGGCGATAAAGGCGCTCCTGCCCGCTTGCTGTGTCCCGTTCTTCCAGAAAAAGCAAATGACGGAGTAAACCCTGAGGGTTCGATCGTCATCTATCGCTGCTCCCAGAGCTTCCAATCGGCCTCGATTGCTTACAGCCCCTCGACCTCTGGCTGTGACAAACCCGTCGCCTCGGCGATGATTGCCGTGCTAACGCCAAGACGCTTGAAGTTCCGGGCATCGGAGAGGGCCTTGGCGCGCTCGCCTTCCTTCAGGCCTTCCTTCAGGCCTTCCTGTTTCGCCTCAGCCATCTCTGCATTGCGGGTCCATTCATAGTCCTGGCGACTATCGTAAAGGATGCGTTCACGGTCCTGAAGCTTGAAGGTGGACATGATTTGTAGTGCCTCCCGCACGTCGGCGTCTGCCATAGTTTCGGGCAGATGCTCTGGATCGAGGGTTTCACCCTCGGCAAGAAGGGTAAGCCATTTCCGCAATCCAGG
>CAIJMU010000125.1 GCA_903821875.1 uncultured Spirochaetota bacterium | reverse complement strand
CGAGCTTCAGTGTTTCATGGAGCCCGGGTCCATGACTGGTGCAGCCTTGCCGACGCTAGAGCCTGAGAATGGTACTTTTTTGTGACCTTGGGTCGTCTATTCATTTCCTCAGTGGCCGTGCTGTCCTTGGCCCTATCCATCCATGCCGAGTCCTACTACATAGAGTCGCTTACGTGGGAGATTCAAGGACGCACGCAGGAATATTACCTTGCCAAGGCGGCTGGTATTGAGGCCGGCAGGACATTCAGCTCTCTGGAAGAGTTCAATGCCTACCTTGTAGCCAAACGTCAGATTCTGATCAATCAACGTGTGCTTGAGTCTGTCGTCCTAGATACGATGATAGCAGATTCGCAATCCGATTCCGAATCGCCGATACCAGTGTCTTTGGTGGTAAGGGTCCGGGATACGATGAACATCGTCATCATTCCCTATCTGAAATATGATTCGAATGCTGGTCTGCTTCTTGCCGGTCGCGCCCGGGATTATGACTTCCTTGGAACCATTGAACCCCTTTACGTCAATTTGAACTGGCTTTTCGATACAAACTGGAAAAGTGCCCCGGGGTTTAATGCAAGCTTTTCCGCACCCTTTCCCCTAGGCAGGGACGAAATCCTTTTTGGCGGCTCCCTTGATGTAGTCCTGCCTGAAAATAAACCACTGGGCATCAACCTTGCATCGAGTGTAGGGTTTCGCCTGCCTTTGGGTAGATTCACCATTGGAGTTGATGCGAGTCAGGCCTTCCTTTCAGGCCAGCTTGATAGCAGTGATTTGCCTTACGCAGACTCCTGGTACCTGACATCGACGGCTGGAATTTCCGCTTCGGTTCCACTAGAAGAAATCCCGCAGCTAGGAAGCCTGGCTTTGCGAGCCGGTCTTTCTTTGTCCGGAAACTGGAAGCCTGGGCGCTTGCTAGATGGCCGAATCGACAATGGACCAGCCCTCGATAGTTCGGTCAGTCTCACCGCAGGACACATTGATTGGATCGGCAATTTCCGGAAAGGGCTGTCCAGCAGTGTAGCCGCGAGCTTCCTCTTCAATCTTGAAGGAAAGCTCATGCGGAAATTAAGTGCCACGGTCGCGTCCTATGATTCCATCGATGTGCTGGGATATTCCGCTCGTCTTTCAGGTTTTGCCAGCTTTGGCTACCTTATTAATTCTGGCGAATATGTCCGCGGCGTCATGAATAATCGCATAGTCAGTGATGCTGGCATATTCGTCAATCTGGACCTGCCCCTCAGTGCCCTCCGAATCAAGTTCTCGGATTGGCTAGCCATGCCTTCCTTGCGGGTCCTCGATTTTGAGCAGCATTGGTCGCCCTTTATGGACTTCGGAATGGTCCATGACCGAGAAACCAGGCGCTGGTTCAATCTCCGAGACAGCTGGTGCTCCGGGGGCATCGAAGTCATAACCTTTCCGACTGCAATGCGGAGTTTCTACCTCAGGGTCAGCGCAGGCTGGGACCTACGCGATGTCTACGCACTCCGATCGCTTGGTGGGTTCAGCCCTCGCGATGGGCGATCCACCAGGGAATTCTTCGTTGGAGTGGGGCATTTCTATTGACCGGATTCATCCCGTGCCGTGTTGCGCTTTTTACGATGATCCTGGTTCTGAGCATCGGTGCAAGGGGTCAACCCGCAGAGGGGAAGTTATCAGCCTCGGATAATGGCGCTCTGGTCCGGGGTGAGGCTGTTGTGCGCATCCTCGGAAGCGTCGGAGAACTAAGCCTTCCACAATCAAGACGGGGTGCGGGTGAAGTAATCTCCTCCCTCAGGAAAATCAGGCCAAATTATCTGGTAGAAGTGGTTGCCATGCTGCCTGAGGCGAGCAATCCAGCCGCCTTGGCTAGCCTGGCAGCATCCCTCGCCGACATTTCTGGCTATGTCGGCATTCCGTATGTATCAGACTGGGACAAGCGCCGCTATCCTCTTTTTGATAAGGCTTTCGCATACTCCAGGACCCGAAATGGCGATGGGGAAGTTATCGAAGCAGTGATGCATATGAAGCCGTTCGATGACTATCGAACCCGTTATTCATTGGACATGGGTATAGATTGGTTATATTTCCAAGGTAGCAATCTTGATCGGCTCGTCTATAATGGTATCGCCGCAGTCAAGGTGGGCGATATGGCTTGGCACATCGTTGCCTACAGGTCCAATGGCAATGCATGGTTCCATGGAATCGGAGCGGTACGAGCCTTCGACTTTTTCGGTGCTGTGCGCAATCGCCTCGCGCCTTCATTCATTGGGAGGACAAAGGCATTTTTCATGGCGATGCGTAAAAAAATGGCGACGCCAAACACTGATTCTCAAGTCCCGTTCAAGTCGACAGCAGGCGGATAGGTACAGCCGAACGAGCACGGAGCCAGGATACATCGATAGGGATTACAGGGAACGCGCCAGCAGTATGCTCCGTTGCCTGATATGAGCTCCTCCCTCAGGAGGTGCTGTTCCGTAAAAGGGGAAGGGCCTCAGTGGCAGAAACCGATGGTCTTGGGCCTTTTCCCGATGCTCCGTCTTCCGACAGTGGTGAAGGGAGGGCCTGGAGTCTCGTTATCAGGCCCAAGTCGGGGTGGATCGACCTGAACCTGGGCGATCTCCTGCATTACCGTGACCTGGTCTGGCTCTTCGTCAAACGGGACAATTCGACGGTCTACAAGCAAACCGTCCTGGGTCCCTTGTGGTTCATAATACAACCAATTATCACTACATTGATATACGGCTTTGTATTCGGCGGCTTGGCCAGGCTGTCCACCGATGGAGTTCCTGCTGCGCTCTTCTATTTCGGCGGTACGATGCTATGGCAGTATTACCAGACTACCCTTCTAAACGTATCCGACACCTTCGTACTGAACGCCGGCCTATTCGGGAAGGTGTATTTTCCTCGACTTACAGTGCCGATAGGAAAGGTGTTATCGAATCTATTCCCGCTCATGGTGCAGACGCTCACGCTCGCGGCCATCTACATCTACCAGGTTCTCGGCGGAAGCCCTACGAGACCGGGATGGGGGATCATAGCGTTACCGCTCGTAGTTCTCTGGCTAGCCCTCCTGGCGATGGGGATAGGCATGCTCGTTTCGGCCCTGACGAAAAAATATCGCGATCTTCGACAGCTTTTTCAATTTGGAATGGGCTTGTGGATGTATGCGACCCCTATCGTATATCCATTGTCGGAGATCCCTGGAAGGGTCCGCTGGTTGATGTGGGTCAATCCTGTCACCGCTCCTGTTGAACTTTTCAGGTCTATCGCTTTCGGTGCACCGTTCCCGCCGACAGCCATGATGCTTACGAGTCTCGCCCTGACCTTGACGTGCTTTTTTTTGGGACTCCTTCTGTTCCGTCACAATGAGGCCTCCTTTGTCGATGTTGCGTGAGTAATTTGCCCAGCAAATGGCGCGGGGGCGGAGGATAATACCCTGGCACTTGCGATAAAGACTGAAGGGCTCTCGAAGCAATACAGGCTTGGCGTAGTCAATCATGGGATGCTCTTCAAGGATCTGCAGAGCCTGGTCGCGCGGATGAGGAAGCAAGGCGATCCCAACTCGAAGATCGGCAGCGAATACCCGGAGCGGAGCCCGGACAGGATCTGGGCCTTGCGTAATCTGGATCTAGGTATCGAGGCAGGCGACCGCGTCGGCATAATCGGGCGGAACGGAGCGGGGAAGAGCACCCTGCTTAAGATACTCAGCCGTATTACCGCCCCGACCGAAGGAATAGTGAGGATCAGGGGACGCGTTACAAGCCTCCTGGAGGTCGGGACAGGCTTCCATCCCGAGCTGACCGGGCGGGAGAATGTCTACCTGAATGGCGCGATCCAGGGCATGCGGCGTTGGGAAATAAAGCGCAAGCTGGATGAAATCGTAGACTTCAGCGAGGTCGGGAAATTCCTCGACACCCCAGTAAAGCGATACTCGAGCGGTATGTACATCAGGCTAGCCTTTGCGGTTGTGGCCCACCTGGATTCGGACATCCTTCTCGCCGACGAGGTTTTGGCTGTCGGCGACCTTGCCTTTCAGCAGAAGTGTCTTGGCAAGATGGAGGAGATGTCAAAAAACCAGGGCCGCACTGTTGTCTTTGTAAGCCACCAATTGAATGCGATCAGCGAGCTGTGTACGAAGGCGATTGTCCTTGAGCGCGGCAGTCTGGCTTTTGCAGGTTCCGTGCGCGAGGGTCTGTCACGGTATCTGGCATCAAGCGATGCCCCAGCGATGCTACGGATTGAAAATGATCCAACCTTGGCCATGGCTATCACAGGCTTACGGATTACCGATGCCGATGGAGCACCGGCCTCATCAGTACCTATCGACCGTGATTTTTGCATTGAGATTGATTATGTGGTGAATCAGGAACTCTCGGGAGCCTATGTGGCCCTCCATCTCTACTCGCCGGGTCACCTCCTTCTGATCGATTCCTGTGATATCGATTGCCATCCGGAATTCCTTGCAGGCCGGGCTCCTGGTGCGAGCTCCTTCCGCGTAGTAATTCCAGGGAATCTGCTCAACCAGGGCAAGTACGATGTGGAAGCCTGGGCGGGCATTCCGAAGCGCAGGGTCAAGTTTTCGCAGACATCACTGTTTTCATTCGAAATTGTGGACACGGGTTCCGTGACCTCTAAGCATAACAGTACGCGGGACTGTCTCCTCGCTGTGCCTCTTCAATGGGAACTCCTCAGTGGCTGAGCCACGGCCTCGCACTCTGGTCTGGCATTCCTTTCCCCTCGAAGCACGCGGAGGTCCTTCGGGCTATCTTTATAATTACAAGATGCATCTCGAGTCGGAGGGCCTTGGATCCTCGCTCGACTTTCTTGGCGACTTTTGTGATATAAGCAGGCTTGGCAAGGGGTCTTCTGGCTTAATCCAGAGGGGCTACGGGAAACTAAGTGCCCTTCTTTATTGGATTGGCGGAAAAGGAAGGTCCGAGCATGCTGCTGACCAGGCGTACCGCAGGGCCAAGCGGAAATTCCGCGGTGATTGGGCAATGCATCCGAAGCTTTTAAGTTACGACATCATTCATTTCCATAGTTCCTGGGAATTGGTTAAGTCCGCCTCTATCCTGCGCGGCTTTCGGGGAAAGGTCATCCTGACTACGCATTCGCCCCTGCCCTGGCATGTAGAATATTTAGACAGCCTGTCCGGGAAGGGTCGGAATGACGTGATCAGTCTTCGCTTGGAGCATCTGCTCGAAGACATTGATCGTGAGGCCTTTGAAAGGGCCGACTGCATTATTTCGCCATGTAGAAATTCGATGGATGGATATCGCAGGCATTGGAAAATATTCGACGAACTGCTTGCTGGCAAGCAGCAGATATTCTTACCAACAGCCATCCTTCCTGAACAAAATCATCCCATAGCACATTTGAGGAAAAATCTTGGGTTGGAAGAGGATTCACTGCTCTTCCTCTTTGTAGGTCGCCACAACGAGGCAAAGGGTTATGATCTTCTGGTCAAGGCTGCCGAGGCCCTATTTGCTGCCTCGTCCCGTGCCTGCGTGGTCGTTGCCGGCAAGGAAGCCCCCCTTCATGGTTCTGGTCATCCGCGCTGGATCGAACTTGGCTGGCGAGGCGACATAGCTGCACTCATGGCGAGCTGTGACTGGCTTGTCCTTCCAAACCGCGATACTTACTTTGACTTGGTCTTGCTCGAGGCGATGGCTGCGGGCTTGCCTGCGGTTGTGTCGGCGGTCGGAGGTAACCTTTACTTTTCGGACTTCGATGGACAGGGCTTTCTTTTCCATTGTCCTGGAGAGGAAGCATCCTTGGCTGAGTCCCTCATAGCTGCCGCTTCGATGGAACTCAGGCAATTTAACAGCTTCAAGACGAATTGCCGAGAACGTGTCCTTAGGGCTCATGGTTTTGACCAGTACCACTGTTCTTATCAGGAAGCACTGCACAAGGTCTTCACCGGGGCAGGCGAATGATTGAGATGCCGGGGACAGGTGAGGGAATTGCTCCGACCCGTCTTATTGTGTTGACTTCCCGCTATCCGTACTGGCCGGGTGAGTGGTTCCTGGATCCGGAGCTGGCTATTCTCTCGCACGACCCGCGTTTTTCTATCGAAATTGCTCCCCTGATCGTCGAAGGAATCCCGAGGGCAATTCCATCCACGCTAGTTGTACATTCCGATTTCCCCATTCTTGTTGAAAAGGCCAACAGGTCAATTAGCGCCAGAAGCAAGCGGGTGTTTCGTCGGTTTCTTGCTCTGTGCCCCTGGATTGGCCGGGCTGATGGGGCACGAAGCCGCGAGCAGCGTAAGCATTACCTTGCCGTGCTCGGCCAGGTGGAATCAATCAGGGCGATACTTCGGCAGATGCTCCTCAATGATCACCGATCGACAATACTTTATGCATATTGGCTTTCCCGATCGGCGATGGCCGCAGCCTTGCTGAAAAAGGAACGACCTGAACTTTGCCTTGTCGCAAGAACACATGGTGGCGATCTCTATGAGGCCCGCTCCCCATACGGATTCTTTCCACTTCGAAGGGCCGCGCTCCGGTACTTTGATCTTATTGCGCCGGTTTCGTGCGATGGTCTGGCCTGGCTTGCCCAAATATATCCGGAGGCCAAGCTCGAGGTGCATCGCCTCGGGACCCCTGACCTGAAGCCCTCTGCTTTCAAGCCCAAAGCTGACACGATTACCCTGCTGTCGGTGTCTTCCGCGATTCTGCTGAAACGAATTGACAGGATCATCGATGCCTTGGTCCTGATTCCGCCTGACTTTCCATATTTGATTGAGTGGACACATATAGGGGCCGGCCCCGAGTTGGAAAGACTGCGGGAAAGTGCCCGGTCCAGGCTTTGTGACAGGGTATCCTTTTCATTTACTGGGGAGCTGCCAAATCTTGAAATACATAGGCTGATCGCAGGTGGCGAAATAGATATCTTTATCAATTCGAGCGAAAGCGAGGGGATTCCTGTTTCCATAATGGAGGCGATGAGTGGAGGAATTCCGGTCATCGCTCCAGCTGTTGGCGGAATTGCGGAAATTGTGCGCGACCGGATCAATGGCCGCCTTCTTTCTGCCGCCTGTCTGCCTGCCGAGATAGCGGAAGCGATATGCGAGCCCCTGTGGTATCGCAGTTCTGAACCCAGGATAGCGGCTAGGGCAACATGGGAATCTGGATACTCGGCAATACGGAATTATCAGCTCTGGGCCGATGTCCTGGCCGAAGTAGCCGCACATATTGGTGAGAACACCCGAAGCATGAATAAAGAAGCCAGTGCCTGATGCGCAAGGCGATTCCTTGAAGAGGCTCAGGATTCTCCTGGTCAGCCATCTCTATCCGGAAAACGACAAAGACCGTTCTACGACACGAGCCCTGCATAATTTTGTGCGCAATTGGGAGTCGCAGTGCGAGGTACTGGTAATAAGGGCAGTACACATCAGTCTTAAAAGACCCTTTGCCCATCCATGGTTTTCTAGAGGGAGCGTGGAAGGCGTACCAGTATCCAGTGTGATTGTCATAAGCATGCTCAAGGCACGGGTGCTTTTCCCTCTAGGCCCTCTCGTCCTGCTAGCATGGAAGCGCTTCAAGCCTGATGTCATAGTTGCGCACATGAAGCCAAACTATCGCTGGGCTGGATGGCTGGCGAGGTTTCTGGGGAAACCCTTTGTTGCCGGTATCCATGGCTCAGACATCCTGGCTTCAGTTCCAGGCTTTCAAGCCGCGATCAAGCATGCCGATCTCATTGCCTGCCGTTCACCTTCGATCGCAAAACGATTCAAGGAATTTTGCCCCCAATGGGTGGAACGGGTATTCATCGCAAATTCGGGGATCGAAGCTTCCGAGATACTTCCGGAATCGGCCTTCAGGGCAAAGGCTGGGCTATGGCAGGGGAGGACGCGATTCATTACGGTCTCGAAGCTTCTCCCTGGAAAAAACCATGACCTTGTCCTTCGAGGACTTGGGCAGCTCAGGCATCTTGATTGGGACTATGTCATAATCGGTGATGGCCCTCTTCAAAGCTCGCTTGCTGAACTCGTAAAAGCCTTGGGTCTGGAACAACGGGTGGTTTTCCGTGGTTGGCTTTCGCGCGCAGAAGCCCTTGAAGAAATGGAGAGATCCCAGGTTTTCCTGATGCCGAGCGCTCCTGAAACCTTCGGGCTCGCCTATCTGGAAGCCATGGCCAAGGCCTGCCTCGTTGTCTGCGCGGAGGGATGGGGTGTCGACGGTATCATCCGCGATGGAGTCGATGGTTTTACCGTAAAGCCTACTGGACTGTCGGAGCTGACCTGTCTCCTCTCCCGCTTGCTTTCCTTAAGCCCGGAACAGAAGGTAGAACTCCTGGTTAGGGTTCGGGTTCTTGTTGCAAGCCTGACGGAAGAAGCAGTGGCACTCCGGTATCTCGACGAGATACGCAGTGTGGCACAAAGGCCCAGAGTACTGGCCTCACGCCGATGTCCTGAAGCGAAGGTAGTGGGCCGATGAATCAAAAAAAACCTAGAGTATTGATACTATCGCTTTCTGATTTCGATAGGGATCCGCGGGTAGCGCGACAGGTTGACTGTCTATCGTCTGATCATGAAGTCATCTCTGCGGGGTATATCCCGGAGTCAAGGGAATCAGGCCAATCCATTGATCTCCGGCCTACCTATTTCCCTACATGGGGGAAGGGGAGCTTGAGAAACAAGCTGGCCATAATCTTTGTTGGGCGGGGATTTTTCAAGGGTCTTGGAATACTTTTCTTGAAGGTCTTTGCCAGGCTTAAACGCCCCTTCGGACTAGTCGATCTGGTCCTAAATCGCTACATGATCCGCGAGCTTTCCGCGAGACTGAAATCCTTGAACGCCGACCTTATCATTGCCAATGATCTCAGAGCCCTGCCCCTTGCGGTGGCTTCAAAGGGCAGATCACGGATTCTCTACGATGCCCATGAATATTCTCCAGGTCAGCAGCCTGAAAGCAGACAAGGTAAACATCGGAATGCCTGGGCTAGCTACCAGCTGCAAAAGTACCTTCCTTCCTGTGACAGGATGACAACCGTCTGCGATGGAATTGCCGACGAGTATGTGAAGTCCTATTCCATCGCGCGGCCAGATGTCATAGTCAACGCAGTCCCCTACCAGGATCTTGTGCCGGTCGACAGAAGTGACGGAAAAATACTTCTTGTTCACCATGGCAGTTCGGTGCCATTAAGGAAGATCGAAGAGTCCATCAAGGCTATGCGCTTCCTGGATGGTCGTTTTGAACTGCACTTCTACCTCGTCCAGACAGATTTGTTCTATCATAAACACTTAGTGAACATTTCAAAGGATGACAATCGGATATTTTTCCACGAGCCAGTTCCGCTGTCGATGATATCGGCGACATTGAACCACTATGACATCGGCATAGCGATGTTTCCGCCAGTAACTGTCAACCTGAAATACGTTCTCCCAAACAAGTTTTTTGAGTTCATTCAGGCCCGGCTCGGTGTCGCCATAGGACCATCGGCGGAGATGGAATCCTTTGTAAAAAAATATGACCTAGGCGTGACTGCCAGGGATTTTACTGCCGAGGCTATGGCCGAAAAGCTAACTGCGCTGAGTCTCAGTGATGTGATAGGTTATAAGAAAAGCGCGCACTTCCATGCCCTTGAGCTTTCTGCCGGCACTGTAATGAATCGCTTCAAGGAAATTGTAAAGGAACTACTGTGAGGACTGATCTCTGCTGGCCATTGCTGAAATCGCGACGTCTAGCGACTCTTTCGTTTCTGGTTTTGTTTTTTTGCCCTCTGAATGCACAGGTTGGCGTCAATAGCCTTTCGGACGAGTACTTTGACCTTCTGTCCCTAAAGGGACTTGTCGATCGTCCCTATCTGTCGTATCGGACAAGGTCCGAACTTCGCTGGGACTGGGCTTCGATCAAGGCCCGGCCGGAGGATCTGACTATCCCGACGGAACTCGGCGACCTGGAAGGGCGCAGCCTTTTCTTGCCAGAAATTCGGCTCTTTTCCGGATACAACCTGAATCGGCCACAGGGAAACAACGACGGGCTTCTGTGGCAGGGGCGGGGCTATAATGGAACAGCTGAAGCCGGGTTTTCCCTGGGATCAGACTTCCTCTCTATCGATCTACATCCAGTTATTTCGTATTCCGAAAACAAGTCCTTCGAGACTATGCCTGGAACCAATCCCTTCGCCTACTTCTGGGGAGCTGCGGTCGATGCGCCGCAGCGCTTTGGAGAGAGTTCTTATTCTGACTGGGACTGGGGAGATAGTGCAGTCAGAGTCACACTTCCCCCTTTTTCGCTTGCAGGGGTAGATATCAATGTTCCCTTTACCATCGGCTTTGGGACGGAATCCCTCTGGCTTGGGCCTGCCAGGCTCAATCCCATACTTCATTCCAACAATGCCAAAGGCTATCCTCGCCTGGACGCAGGTATAGGAAAGACGGAGACTCCCTTAGGTAGCATCGAGGGTCGCGTCTTTGCAGGTGTGCTTACTGAGTCTGCATACTTTGATCAAAATACAAGCAACGATAGCCGATCCCTGTCGGGGATAACAGCTTCATATGATCCGGTGTTTATCCCTGGGCTTACCGTGGCTGTGCATAGGACAATGCTCTCTTTCTATTCTCCCCTGCAAATGTGGAATGATTTCAGAACTGTGGCCTGGCCCTTTATCAGATGGAGCTTTGGACATGATGAAAGTGACCAGCGTTTTAGTATCAGTTTTGACTATGTTTTAAAGCCCGCAGGTTTCGAACTTTATCTTGAGTGGGCACGGAACGATTTCAGTCCAAACCTGGACTACCTTTGGAGGTATCCCTTCCATAGCTATGGCTGGACTATGGGTCTTAGGAAGGTCTTTGGCGAGGCATCTGATGCCTGGTGGAGCCTCCTTGAAATCGAGGCTACAGAACTTGAATCTTCCCGGGACTATGAGCTGCTATGGACATATTCATTTTACGGCCACGGCATTGTCACCCAAGGTTATACCCAGGAAGGTCAGTGGCTGGGTGCAGGAATCGGCACAGGCTCCAATGCCCAGACCCTAAGCTGGTCGATCTTTGGAGCTCCCGGACGCATCAAATTATCGCTGGCACGGGTCCAGAAAGACAATGACTATGTCTGGTTTTTGCATTTCGGCGATACGGCAGCACGGAGAACAGACGAGTTTCGCTTCAATGTAAATTTGATTGCAAGCGCCTCGGTTGCCTTTGCCCTGTCTCCCGGTTTCTTGCTTACGCTCGAAGCTAGCGGCTCGCGTGAGGGCAATCCGCTTTACAATCCGGATATGACCACCGGCGCGAGCGCCGAAGTCTTCGATGCTTCTGCCCGGGTGTATCTCAGCTGGAACGGTGCTGCTGTCTTTTTCTGATCGATACCCTGGGAATTACTCTGCGAGCAAGGAAGACTTGAAATGGATCCAATTCTCGAAATCATAGGAAGGGACCGGCCCCTCTTCGAGGCTGACATAGAGGCCAGGGAGGAGGAACTGGGGCAATTAGTCCGAGGGAGCCGCTTTCTGGTCATTGGTGGCGCTGGATCCATCGGACAGGCGGTCAGTCGCGAGATATTCAGGCGCAAGCCTCGCCTTCTCCATGTTGTGGACATCTCTGAAAACAATCTCGTCGAATTGGTTCGGGACATCCGTTCATCGCTGGGCTACATCGAGGGAGAATTTGCGACCTTTGCCATCGACGCAGGTAGTGCGATCTTTGATGCGTTCATGCAAAGTGGCCCCGGATACGATTATGTCCTGAACCTTTCAGCATTAAAGCATGTCAGGAGCGAAAAGGATCCATGGACCCTTATGCGCATGATCGACGTCAATGTTTTCAATACGGACAAGACCATGCTGCAGGCCAAGGCAAGGGGAGCCCGCAAGTACTTTTGCGTATCGACTGACAAGGCAGCCAATCCGGTAAATATGATGGGCGCTTCCAAGCGCGTTATGGAGCTCTTCCTGATGCGAAGGAGCTTCGAAATGCCCGTGTCTACAGCTCGATTCGCCAATGTTGCCTTTTCCGACGGAAGCCTTCCCTATGGCTTTAGCCGCAGGATGGAAAAGGAACAACCTCTGGCGGCCCCGAATGATGTGCGGCGCTATTTTGTTACACCTCGAGATTCAGGGGAGTTATGCCTAATGTCCTGCCTGCTGGGAGGAAACCGGGAACTCTTCTTTCCCAAGCTCATAGGGGAGAAAGACCTCATCACTTTTTCGGAGATAGCAACTCGTTTTCTTAGGCGTCTTGGCTATGAGGCAGTAGAGTGTGCGAGCGAGGATGAGGCGCGCGCCCGGGTCGCCGAGCTCAAGCCCTTAAAAAAATGGCCTGTTTACTTCTTTCCGAGCGACACTACGGGCGAAAAGGACAGCGAGGAATTCTACACCGCAGGAGAGACGGTTGATCTCGATCGCTTTGTTTCCCTTGGTGTAATTCAAAATGACGCACCTTTAAAAGATGGACCGGCGCAGGCAGTAGTCGAAACCTTCGAGTCCCGAATCAAGGCCTTGCGCGACCGAGGGAGCTGGAGTAGGGCAGAGCTCGTGGATTTGTTCAAGACTACACTCCCCGAACTCCGGCATTTGGAGACGGGCAAGTTCCTCGACGGGAAAATGTGAATAGGTCCCTCGCTCTCATCGGTTGCGGCCGAATCAGTTTCAAACATATAGAGGCTGCGGTCACGAATGCTGGACGACTCCGGCTCGTGGCCTGCTGCGATCCCCGTCTCGATCGCGCCGAGGCCAAGGCGGCGGAATATACAAAGGCCTTGCCGCAGGGCAGTGTTGCTGTCTATTCCGACTACAAGGATATGCTGCAGATTGAGAGACCGGATATCTGTGCAATTACGACAGAATCTGGCCTGCATTCGAAGATTTCCATTGACTGCTCGGCAGCCGGTTCCCATGTCCTGGTTGAAAAGCCGATGGCGCTTTCCACGAGCGATGCGGACGACATGATAGGGGCAGCCTATGCTGCGGGAAGATCGCTGACCGTTTGCTTCCAGAACCGCTTCAACGCGCCAGTGCAAAGGGCTCGAAAGGCTCTCGAAGCTGGCCGCTTCGGCAGGATGCTCCACGGGGCGGTGCAGATACGCTGGAACCGCGATGAGGCGTACTATTCAGAAGCGCCGTGGCGTGGAACCTGGGCTCTCGATGGTGGCACATTGATGAACCAGTGCACTCACGGTATCGATCTCCTTCAGTGGATGATGGGAGAGGATGCAGTTCGGGTGCAGGCTGTTACGCGGCGCTACCTCAGGCCCATCGAGGCTGAGGACTTTGGCGCGGCTATAGTGGAATTCGCTTCAGGAGCGGTAGGAATTATCGAAGGGACCGCGGATGCCTATCCGACTAACCTCAACGAAACCCTTTCGCTATTCGGTTCTACCGGCACGGTGGTCATAGGTGGACTCGCAGTCAATCGCATCGAAGCCTGGCGCTTTGCCGATGCGAGAGCAAAAGGCGATTCCGAAGACCTTGTCATCAATCCCTCTGAAAAGGACCCGTCCTCTGTCTATGGATTTGGGCATTCTGCGCTCTACAGCGAGGTTCTCGATGCCATCGAAGCGGGCCGGGAGGCCCTGGTGAGCGGGACGAGCGGAATAAAAGCCCTCGAGATCATCCTGGCAATCTACCAATCGCAGAAGACTGGTATGCCGGTCGACCTACCTACACGCTTTTCAACTTCCGAGATGGAAGGCTATTTCGGGGTTCACCCGTGAAGAAGGCCTGCCACATTACGAGCGCTCATTCGCGTCATGATATCCGGATCTTCCACAAGGAATGCTCGAGTCTCGCGCGCGCTGGATACGAGGTCACGCTACTTTGTGCAGACCTAAAATCCGATGAACGGAAAAACGGCGTCTCGATCAAGTCGGCAGGATGCAAGCCGAAAAACAGGATCGACCGCTTCCTTAATTCCCATCGGGTTCTGCTGAAAATGGCGCTGGCCATGGATAGCGATATCTATCATTTCCATGACCCCGACCTTCTTTCCGTCGGCGCCGCGCTGCGGAGAAGAGGGAAGAAGGTCATCTACGATGCCCACGAGGATGTGCCAAGGCAGCTCAAGAGCAAGCCCTGGGTACCGCCATGTTTTCGATCAGTCTTGTCATTCATTTTCGAACACTATGAAAACTTCTTTGCTGGCCGTTTCGATCATGTAATCACCGCGACGCCATATATTGCCCAACGGTTCATGCGAATCAACCCCAATACTACTGACGTGAACAATTACCCGCTTTCCGGCGAATTCGATCAATCCTGCGAGTGGTCTGTCAGAAAGGACGAGGCCTGCTATCTTGGGGGAATCACGAAGATTCGCGGCGTTCTAGAGATGATCAAGGCCCTGGAAATAGCCAATGTTCCCCTCCACCTCTGTGGCGAATACGAGAGCAGCGAGATGAAAGACCTGGTCCATGCCATGCCAGGATTCTCTTTTGCAGTCGATCATGGATTTCTTCCACGAAACGAAGCCCAGGGGATCCTTCGCAGCTGCAAGGCCGGTCTTGTCACTTATCTACCCGAGGAAAACCACATCTCAGCCCAGCCGAACAAGCTGTTTGAGTACATGGCGGCAGGGGTCCCTGTGATCGCTTCGGATTTCCCCCTCTGGAAGACTATTGTGGAAGGAAATAATTGCGGCTTCTGTGTCGATCCAGAAAATCCGAAGGCGATAGCCACAGCCTTGACAACCATCCTCTCGGATGATGGCCTGGCTAAGGCAATGGGCGAAAACGGCAGGATGGCTGTCGAAGGGATATACAACTGGACTTCCCAAGAAAAAAAACTGCTTCAAATATACTCAACTATATGATCAGCATCACATCAAGGCTGCTCCCGGGCGGCGCGAGCGGCAAGGAATGATGAAAGTCCCTTTCTATGACTCAACCCGCGAATATGGACTCCGCAAAGGTGAGTTCGACAAGGCCGTCCTTGATGTGATGTCGCACGGTGATTTCATTCTTGGAACCGAGGTTGCCGAGTTTGAAAGCGAGGCTGCAGGCTGGCTTGGGGTAAAGCATGCCATCGGTGTTGCCTCGGGCTCCGATGCGCTGGTGCTTGCCGCAGATATTCTTGGTTTCAGGGATGGTGCTGAGGTCTTGACTCCGACTTTTACCTTTTTTGCATCGACCAGTTGTGTCGTCCGGTTAGGCGGCAAGCCCGTCTTCGTCGATCTCGAGGAGGAAAGCCTCGAAATGGATCTTGCAGACGCGGAGCATAAACTTACGAAGTCCACAAAGGGCATCATTCCAGTCCATCTCTTCCTTCAGCCTGCGCCGATGGAAACGCTTATGAATATGGCCCGAAGATACGGGCTGAAGGTACTTGAGGACGCTGCTGAAGCCTGGGGAATGGAATCGAGGATTGGAACGGTCTGGAAAAAGGCTGGCACTATCGGAGATATCGGAATATTTTCCTTTTTTCCGACCAAGACCCTGGGTGCCTACGGTGACGCTGGACTCATCAGCACCAATGACGACGAGATGGCAAAAAAGATCCGAAGCTACCGCACTCACGGAAGTTCCATAAAATACCATCACGACTATATCGGTTATAATTCGCGGCTCGATACCATTCAGGCTACGATTCTTCGGCTCAAACTCAAAACCATCAAGGAAGCCATCGCTGCAAGGTCTGCTCATGCGAAGCATTATGACGAAAAGCTTGCACGTATACCCGGTCTTTCCTTCCCGAAGATTCTCGAAAAAAGCAAAGCAGTTTACTACGTCTATAATATACTTGCGCCGCGTCGCGACGAATTAGCCCAGCATCTGAAAGAAAAGGGCATAGGCTCGTCGATCTATTATCCCATTCCCCTCCACCTCCAGAAGTGCTTCGCCTACCTTGGGTACAGGGAGGGTGATTTTCCGGTAGCAGAGCGGGTCGCGAAAAAGATCCTGGCACTTCCAATGTATCCCGAATTGCGGGTCGATGAGATTGACTATATTTGCGATGAAATTGCGGCCTTTTACAGGGTTGGCTGAGGTGGGCGACGGCGAAATCGTCACTGTAGCCTGTGAGGGCGGAGGCTACAAAAAACACGAGTCGGCCTACGTGGATGAGGGAGCCCTTGTCGGTGCAGGCAGCCGGATCTGGCATTTCAGCCATATCATGTCCGGCGCCCGGATAGGACGCGCGTGCTCGATAGGCCAGAACGTCAATGTGGGGAGCAAGGCTGTTCTCGGCGATGGCGTCAAGGTCCAAAACAATGTCTCCATCTATGACGATGTGATCATCGAGGACGAGGTTTTCTGTGGGCCTTCCTGTGTCTTCACCAACGTGATCAATCCACGGGCATTTATCGAAAGGAAGAATGAGTATGGGCGGACGCTCGTAAAAAGAGGCGCTTCCATTGGAGCCAATGCCACCATTGTCTGTGGTGTGACGCTCGGGGAATTCAGTTTTATCGGGGCTGGTTCGGTTGTAACCCGCGATGTGCGGGCCTACTCGATGGTCTATGGAAGTCCTGCCAGGACCCGTGGATGGGTGTGCCGCTGTGGGGTCAAGCTCGGGGAGGATCTTCATTGCAAGGAATGCGGAGCAAGCTACCTCCCAGAAGGTGAGGGAATCGCCCCAGAGGCCAACTATCAATGAGGGTCTCTCAGACGGAATCAGACTTAAGGATACGGATGTGCGCTCTCGGCTGTTCTTCCAGGCCCGAGGAGCTTGCATGAAGAAGATCCTCACAGTGGTCGGTGCCCGTCCGCAGTTTGTCAAGGCGGCTGTCATTTCGCGACTGCTCCGATCGGAAACCTGGAAGGGCTTGGCAACAGAGCGACTGATCCACACGGGCCAGCACTATGACGCCAACATGTCGGAGGTATTTTTTTCTGAAATGCGCATCCCGAAGCCCGATGTCAATCTTGGCATTGGTGGGGGAGGGCATGGTGCCATGACGGGGGAAATGCTGGCCCGCCTGGAAACTGAGCTGGTGTCGTATAAGCCGGATATCGTCCTCATCTATGGTGATACCAATTCGACCCTTGCCGGCGCTCTTGCTGCCTCGAAGCTCCACATGGCAGTGGCTCATGTCGAAGCAGGACTCAGGAGCCGTGACAAGGGCATGCCCGAGGAACAGAACCGCATTGTCGCAGACCATCTGTCCACCTGGCTCCTCTGCCCGACAGAAGCTGCCCTTGCGAATCTGAAGCGGGAGGGCATCGAGGATTGCAAGGGCCTCGCGCCTTCAAGTGACCGTCCACGGGTTTCTAAGGTCGGCGATGTGATGCTCGACGCTTCGCTGTTTTACAGGGGCATCGCAGCCATGCGGTCTCCTGCAGAACGGCTCTTTCCAAAGCTTGGACTACAGGGGAAATTCCGCCTTCTGACGCTGCATCGCGCCGAAAACACCGACGACGCAGTGCGCCTGGCTGCGATATTCGATTCCCTCAACAAGGCCACCGATCTCCCGATAGTCTTCCCGGTCCATCCACGGACGAGGAAGATGCTCGAGGCTTCATCCATCGAAACCGGAAAGCACATCATCATACTTGATCCTATCGGCTACCTCGATATGCTGGATCTCGAGGCCTCCTGTGATTGTGTGATCACTGATTCGGGTGGGGTCCAGAAGGAAGCATATTTTTTCGGGAAGCCCTGCATCACAGTGCGCGATACGACTGAATGGGTCGAGACCGTAGAATCAGGCTGGAACCAATTGGTCGGTACTGAAGGCGAAGAAATCAGGCGGGCCTTGACTGCCCCCCGGCCAAAAAGCGAACGGGACCCCCTCTATGGAAGCGGCGAAGCAGCTGCCCTGATTCTCGAAGCCATTCTAGGTCAGGCCTGAGATGTCCGGGTCAGCTGTCTGGATTATCTGCCAGCATGCTGGCTCTCCCCGGCACGGCATGAATTATCGGCCCTATAATCTTGCCCACGGGCTTGTAGAGCTGGGGCGCGATGTCACGGTGATCTCTGCCTCGACCTCGCACGAGTATTTTTCTCCGCCACTCACGCGGGGTTTTCTGACTATCGAGGATGTGGACGGCATCCGCTATGTATGGGTGCGTACACCAGGGTACGGGGAATCGCGTTCCTCAGGAAGGGTCCTGGCCTGGGCAGTGTTCCTCTTCGGCCTGCTTCGGCTGTCTACCCTGGAACTCCCGCGACCGGGATCGATCGTCGTCTCTTCGCCTCCTCCCTATCCGATCCTTGTGGCTGTCCTGCTTGCCAAACGATTCAAGGCGAGATTGATTTTCGAGGTCCGGGATCTCTGGCCCCTGTCCCTTGTCGAACTCGGGAAAATCTCGGTGCGGCATCCCTTTGTCCGACTGACCCAGTGGGTTGAGGACTTTGCCTATCAGCGTGCCGATCGCGTCGTTTCGGTACTGCCTGCGGCGGAAAGCCATATGGCCAGCCATGGGCTGGACGCGGGGAAGTTTGTCTATATTCCTAATGGTGTTGAAGTAGGCACGCAGAAAGACGCAGCCCCGGATCTGCGGATACGAGCAGTGCTTCCTGGACGCAACTGCATAATTGGCTACGCTGGCAAGGTCGGGATTGCCTATGGCATTCAGACCCTCATCGAGGCAGCGAGCCTGCTCCACGATCGCCGGGATCTAGGCTTTGCGATCGTCGGTGGAGGGAGCGAACTCGAGGAGCTCAGGCTTGAAGCCAGAGCACGGGGGCTCGATAACCTTGCCTTCATTCCTCCGGTATCCAAGGCGGAAATCCCGGGCATGCTTGCATCCTTTGATATATGCTATCTCGGGCTTCGAGCTGAGAGCCTCTTTCGCTTTGGTGTCTCGCCTACCAAGCTCTTTGACTATTTTCTAGCCGCAAAGCCGGTGATCATGGGAATCAGGGCTGGCAATGATCCCGTCGCTGCATCGGGCTGTGGCCTGACGATTGCGCCCGCGAACCCCGGAGTCCTCGCGCAGGCTATCGTCAGCCTAGCTTCGCTCCCCCGGGAAGAACTCCAGGCCCTTGGCGCCCGTGGCCGGGAATATGTTATCAATTACCATGATTGGAGCAGGCTGAGCAGGATGTACGAAGCTGTTCTCTCCTCATGAAAAGAAACCTATCCTTTATATCGTTCGTATGCCAGGAATCACCAAGATGAGCAAAACATCCAGAAAGCAAAGGCAGCTCATCCTGCTCTTGGGAGATGTGATCATATTCTATCTCGCCCTTTTCGGGGCACTTGCGATCAGGAATTTCGATATTCCCACGACTGTAGTCTTGTTCAAGCATGTCGTTCCTTTCAGCTTCGCCTTTATCGGATGGGTAGCTGTCTACTACACGGCTGGCCTCTACTCCCTGGAAATCATCTTCGATGTCGGCAAGATCTTCAGCCGCCTTGGGGTTTCGGTTATATTCAGCACACTCGCAACAGCCGCGATGTTCTATGTGCTCCAGGTTTCTTCCGTCAGCCCGAAGCTTGTCCTTATCCTGTTTTCGATCTTTACTGGAGTACTGTCTGCTTTTTGGCGGCTGGCCTATACTCGGCTTACAGGCAGCCGCAAGCTTCGGATGGGCGTAGCCTTTGTCGGAAGCAATCGTGCGGTCGTCGAGCTGTTGAACGACTCGAGAGACCTTGCGGGAATGGGATATGTCGCAAGGCTCGTCCTCGACGAAACTTATGCCTCCGCTGCATCGATAGCAGGGGTGCCAGTAAGCTCAGAACGGGCAGATCTCGCAAAGGCGGTTGTAAGCAACGAGGTTCAGGTTGTCGTGTTCGGCAATGAGGCTGCGTTACCGGCAGAGACTCGAAGGCTGCTTTTTACACTTCTTGAAAGTCATCCTCACTATATGAGCCTTGTTGAATTCTACGAGTTAGTATTCCGTCGCCTGCCTATCGGCGAGATCGATGAAACCTGGATTCTCGAGAATTCCAACCTTGCGGGAAAGGGCGGCTACCTGGCAGCAAAGCGCGCTATCGACATTGTAGTAGGCCTTGCTATCGCCTTGCTCAGCTTCCCGCTATGGCCCTTTATTGCGTTGGGAATTGCCATTGAAAGCAGGGGACCCATTATTTTCAGTCAGACAAGGTTAGGGAAGCGTTCATTGCCTTTTACGATCTACAAGTTCCGTACCATGTTTGTCGAAAACAAGGGCCTTGCTGCCGACTTCCCTGGAGATTCCCGGATTACCCGTATTGGTGGCTTTCTTCGAGCGACAAGGCTGGACGAACTTCCCCAGATGTATAACCTGATCCGGGGAGACATGAGCTTTGTCGGGCCTCGCCCGGAAAGGCCTGAGCTTGCAGCCCGTCTCGAGGGAGAAATCCCCTGCTACCGTCAGCGGCTTCTCGTCAAGCCCGGCCTGACTGGCTGGGACCAGGTCTCGGGAGAATACCATTCGCCATCCATCGAGGACACCTACAAGAAGCTCCGCTTTGATCTGTACTACATCAAGAACCTCTCGCTGAGCCTCGACGTATCTGTTTTCTTCAAGACGATACTGACGGTGCTTCTTCGGACGGGACAGTAGGGTGAGGTCAATTAGCATGAAGTGCAGCATTGGATTCGCCCTCCTGTCGGTCCTCTGTATGGCGGCCAGTCTATCAGCCCAGACCGGTCTGGGTGGCGCCGAACTCCCCGCCTTTTCTGCCGAGCCTGCCCTCGACACCACCTTTGACCTTTCAGCTAGCTGGGATGGAAGGCTTTCCACCCAGGAGCTTGGGGTAATCTCCCTGTCTTCGCCTTCATTTGCCCTGGTTGCTTCCTTGGCCTTCAAGAATGACGGGAAATACGCCCCCGCCCAGGCGAACCTGGCCGAGGGGAATCTCGGCAACCTGTATTTTCTCCTGCCAGCGGGAGGGGTGGCTTTTTCAGGTGCAGGCTTTGAACTGCGGGCAGGCAGGCTCCCACATCGGGATGTAGTCGATTCGCCCTATTCCCTCTTTGTGAACGGCGAAGCGAAAACTGTCATGCTCACGGAATTAAGTTATAACAGTGAGGGATTCTTCTACTGGTCGCGCTGGGTGGAACTCAATTCGCGTTCAGGGATGAAGACCCCAGCCTTTCCTGATGGCTTCCCCGATCGAGGGGCCAATATCAAGGCCTACGGCCTTCGCTATGGAGAGTTCAGCTTCGGTATCCAGGACGCGGCCGTGTACGTGGGGCGCTCCTTCGACCTTGAGTACCTCCTCAACCCAGCGCCGCAATACGCAGTCCAATATTTCCGAGACACCGCAGGACGTCCCTGGGCCACAGGGGCAGATGAAAATGACCTCCTTGGCTTCTTCGGGCAGTGGAAGGGCGCAATGCAGAGTGCCCAATTCCAGATCCTCTTTGATGACTTCAACATGCATTTTATCTTGCCCAAGACTCCAAACAACCCCTGGAAGGCAGCCTGGAGCCTGGGATGGACTATCGACACTGAAATCGGAAAGTTCAGCCTCTGGCAGGCAGGTGCAACTAAATATGTTTTTGAACCCACCTATGGCAAACCCGGGAGGGAGTATGGCTATACCTACTACCCAGATAGCATCTTTGATTATTCCAAGGCCTTTGCGGGCAACTACAAGGCTATCGACATAGCGGATCAGATGATTGGCTACAGTAGGGGTGAGAACAACCTCGCCCTGCGGGGGGACTGGTCGGGGAGTCCCGGCGGCTGGCCCGCCTGGGCTTATCTGGAGTTCACGCTCTCGGGTTCCAAGTCTCCCACCAACGCCTGGCAGGAGGACTCCTGGCACAGGAATCAGGGTACGGTTCTTCTTGGAGAGGCTGTCCTCGAAAAAAAGCTGCTAACTGGGTTTAAAATATCCAGGCGTTTCGGCGCACTGGCCTGCTATGCTTCTGCTACCATCGGATACGCCTGGAATGCCCTTGTCCTCGGCCCGGTAACTCCACTTTTGGACAACCCGATCGCGCCTGAGAATGATCTAGCGCCCTATAATGCGATCTGGATCTGGAAGCCTTCTTCTACAAACAAGGCACTATTTAGTTTGACCCTCGGTGGGTCCTGGAAGCTGGACTTAGGCGGTGGCCGATCGTGAGGGTCTGGCGGAACATTGTTCTACTCGTGAGCAGTTTGGTCCTGAGTGCTGCGGTATTTGCAGAGGAGCCCACTCTCAGGGCCAGTCTGGAAGTTGAATACGAACGGACCCTTGGATCGCCGATTCCTGTGGAGACAACAGAAGCGAAGAGCGGCATCGATATCCAGCGGGGCTATTTGAGCTACCCGCCCTTTGCGACCCTTGACCTTTTCTATGGGTATCAGGAAGGCCTTTTCTTTCACTCAGTTGCCGAAGTCAGACCCCAGTACGTCGGGGATGCCTACCTTGTCGATAACCTTCCGCCACTCGGAGCGACGGGCAACCCTATCATGGCCGAAAACGGCGTGATCTCGAGGGGAATAGTCGCCTGGCGAAGCACGAACCTGGACTTTACCCTGGGCCGGGATGGCATTGATTATTCGGGAGGCCTCCTGGGAAGCATCCTGCCCTCGCCGCGCATCCCCTATTGGGATGGCTTTCACCTCGAGACCAGGATCGGGCAACTTGGCATGCAATGGATGGTATCCAGCATCAGGGCTCGCAGGGCCTATGCCGGTCTTGATGTCGATCCCAACGCCGGCGGGGATATCAGTTCTCCCGGCTATCCAGATTATGGCTGGGAAGATTCCGCGACAGGCAGCCCCACCCTCATTCTCGAGACCTTCCACCGCTTTTCCTGGGACTTCGGTGGCTTTGTACTTGGAGGATCTGGCCATGCCCTCTATTCGCGCAGAAATAACCGCATCGAGTTTATAGATATCCTGCCGCTAGTGTCCTGGCATCAGACCCAGCTCCTCGAAACCAATATGTCCATCATTATGGATGGACGCTGGACCCCTCAGCCCGGGCTATCGGCCGCTTTTCAGATCGGACTGGACGACGCAAATTCCGGCTTGATTGGCATCCGCGACTCCGAGGTGGTAACCATTTCAGCCTTTGTGGGCGGGATAGAATGGAAGCCACCGGAAAACGCCTTTACCCTCTATGGAGAGGCTGGCTATACCCATGTCCTGTGGGGAAACTTTGACGGCAGCACCCCTTCTATTCCCTATGTCAATACGCTGTCCCGGGCTATCTACCGCTACCCCGTCGATTCAGGCGCCTTACTCCTGCCGCTGACCAGCCCCTATGGGCCCGGAGCGCGCTGGGCTCGCCTGGTCGCTACGCTTGACCGAGGGCTCAAGGGCTTCCAGACCGGCTTGGATTTCCTCTTCCTTCTGAAGACGGAAGCAGCCAACCTTGTCACGACAGCCTACTTTACAGGGATATCTGCTACGGAAGCCTCCCATGCAGTTTCCTTTGCTAGTTTCGAGTGCTTCGTCTCCTATGAATGGGAGGGCGTGGCCGTCAAAGTCACACCGGCGATGAACTATCGCGATGGAAAGACAGGCTTTTTTGCCAGCTTTGCGATAGGATATCGCTTCGGTGGGCCAGCTTTGTTCAAGTATTGAACAACTTGAGGACCGCTGCTATTGTTTGGCGACTTTCAAAAGGACTTGAGCCTCGTCCTGGAGCGTGTTTCGGCGGCACTGGATGGACTTAACGACATTTCCTGAAAAGCAAGGGCCTTGCCCCTGCGGCCTTGCCGTGTCTATGGAAAGTGCGAGTCTTTTGAAATTGCGGGCCTATTGACATTGCGGGAGTGGCACGATGAGCGATTTCGACAGCATCATGGGAAAAATTGCCAATGATTCAGTCCGGGTCGGCATCATGGGCTTGGGCTATGTCGGCCTGCCCTTGGCAGTGGCCTTTGCAAAGAAAAACATCCAGGTCCTTGGCTTTGAAAAAAGTGCTACGAAGGCTGGGGCAGTCAATGCATGCAAGAACTACATTGGGGATATAAAGGATGAGGATTTTATAGCAGTCACCGGGAGCGGGAAGTTGTCCGCAACCACCGACTTTTCCCGCATCGGAGAATGCGATGCGCTTATCATCGCCGTGCCGACTCCCCTCGACAAGTTCAAGAAACCCGACATGAGCTACATCGCCGCTTCCTGCGAGGCCATCGGCAAGCATATGAAAAAGGGCAGCTTTATCGCCCTTGAGAGTACGACCTATCCTACGACTACCGAAGACTTCATGAAGCCCATAATTGAACGTGAATCGGGCATGAGGGAAGGATCCGACTTCTGGCTCTGTTTTAGCCCCGAGCGGGTTGACCCAGGCAACAAGGAATATAAGACCGGCAATACTCCCAAGGTGGTGGGTGGCCTTGGAAAGGAAGCCCAGGCTATTGCCATGGCGCTCTACGGCAAGGCTATCGAGAAGCTCTATCCGGTCAGCTCTCCCCGGGCAGCCGAAATGGTCAAGATCCTCGAAAATACCTACCGGCTGGTCAACATCTCCCTTATCAACGAGCTCGCCTTGTTGGCGGGCAAGATGGACATCAATATCTGGGAGGTCATAGAGGCAGCCAAGTCCAAGCCCTACGGCTTTCAGGCCTTCTATCCCGGCCCCGGAATCGGCGGTCACTGTATACCGCTTGATCCCTTTTACCTCGAGTACATCGCCAAGGGCTTTAACTTTGACTTGACTATGATCAACGCGGCGGGCAACATCAACAACCTCATGCCCTATCGCATGATGAACAAGATCGCCTTTGCCCTGAACCGACACAAGAAGCCCTTGAACGGCTCGAAGATCCTGTTTATCGGAGTGGCCTACAAGCCTGATATCGATGACGCCCGCGAAAGTCCAGCCCTCCTGGTGATGGAGCAGGTTGCACGAAAGGGTGCAGTAGTGAGCTATCACGATCCTTATATTCCCCAGGTCATCGATGAACATGGCAATCGATGGGAAGCTGTCGAGTTGTCGGACCAGAACCTTGCCGAATCTGATTGTGTCGTTTTTACAACTAATCATAGTTCCCTCGATATCGACAGGATCGTCAACAGGGCGCGTCTGATCGTCGATACGAGGAATGCAGTCAAGGGTGTTCATATCGAGGACGGCAAGGTGTATAAGCTCTAGTGATGGCTCCATGCATTGAGGCATTGTAATGGAAAATAATATGGTCTTGCCCATACTTTTGCCGGCCCTCGTGGCAGCTGCCCTCTCGCTCATAGGGACTCCACTTATCCTGTCCATCGCCCACCGTCGGGGCTGGTTTGACGTCCCGGATGATCCGCGCAAGATACATACCGGCGCCATCCCCCGACTTGGTGGAATAGCGATGTTCTGGGCTTTTATTCTAGCCCTTCTGGTAAGTGCCTTGATGGGAGCCTTTCAGTTAGAGGCTTCTCTATTTGTCTTATTGGGCGGTGCGGCTGCCATTCATGCTATGGGCCTGGCCGATGACTTTCGGAATTTGCGGGCCTACTTCAAGTTCGGAGTCCAGCTCCTCGTAGCCATTGCAGTCGCAGCCGCAGGCTATCGCTTCGAGTACCTCCCCGGCTTTGGATCGGGCATCGAGCTTGGTGTCTTCTCCTGGATTATAACAGTTGTGTGGATAGTCGGGATTTCCAACGCGATCAACATGATCGATGGCATGGATGGCCTGGCTGGCGGAATCAGCCTGATTGCAGCCTTGAGTTTCGGCGGTTTGCACCTGGCCCTCGGCCAAACTGGAGGGGCAATCCTTGCCTTTGCCCTTACAGGGGCAATAGTGGGATTCCTTTTCTTCAATTTCCCCCCGGCCCGCATATTCATGGGCGACTCTGGAAGCCTTTTCCTGGGCTACTGTCTGTCTGTATTGCCGCTCTTGGGCACAGCTGCCTACCCCAGGGAGTTTTCATTCCTCGCTGCGGGAACCATTGTGGCTATTCCGGTGCTGGATGTCTTTGCAGCGATCCTTCGCAGAAGGCGTCGAGGACAGGGTGTGATGACCCCCGACAGGGAGCACCTCCACCATAAGCTTATGGACTTGGGGCTTGATGCGCGGCAGATTCTTGCCCTCGTCTATGCTGCTGCGATAGGGCTTGGCGTCGTAGGGATGCTTGGCACGGTCCTGTTGCCAGGCGCATCGGTCATTGCGCTTATTGCGGCCCTGGCCATAGCAACTGCTGCATTTGTGTGGCTTCACTACGCAAAAAAGCGGCTTTTGTCAGATAGAAAGCAAGGCTGAGCCGCGTGGATTTTACATGTGGGAGTAGTTCATGAAAGGCATAATTCTGGCCGGAGGGACGGCAACCCGGCTCTTCCCTGCTACCCAGGCTATCTCCAAGCAGATACTTCCTGTCTATGACAAGCCCATGATCTATTATCCTCTGTCAACGCTCATGTTGGCGGGCATAAGGGAAGTGCTGGTTATCTCGACTCCACGTGATCTGCCCCAGTTCCGCGAGCTTCTCGGGGATGGCTCGGCCCTCGGCATGCGCTTTGAATATTCTGTGCAGGACAAGCCCCGGGGACTGGCGGACGCCTTTCTTGTGGGCGAAGCCTTTATTGCCAAGGACTCAGTAGCCCTCGTACTTGGTGACAATATCTTCTACGGGCAGGGATTTTCCGCCATGCTCGAGCGTGCGGCTTCGCTGGTAACGGGAGCTACAATATTTGGCTACCCAGTCAAGGATGCCAGGGCCTATGGCGTCGTAGAGTTTGATGCGTCGGGCAAGGTGCTCTCGATCGAAGAAAAGCCAGCCAATCCTAAGTCTAATTATGCAGTTCCTGGACTCTACTTTTATGACAGAGAGGTTGTGGAGATTGCCAGGAGCGTGAAGCCATCGGCGCGGGGCGAAATCGAGATTACGAGCGTTAATAATGAGTACCTTCGGCGAAAGGCCCTCCAGGTTGAATTGTTCGGGCGCGGCTTTGCCTGGCTGGATACGGGCAACCCAGGCGACCTCCTTGAAGCAGCTAACTTTGTAGAAACAGTTCAACGAAGACAGGGTCTCTATATCGCCTGCATCGAGGAAATTGCCTTTCATAAGGGCTGGATAGACAGGGCTCGGCTTCTTTCGACTGCCAGCACCATGAAGACTGAGTACGGCGAGTACCTCAGCTTTATCGCAGAAAACAAGGGTCCTTGATGCCCTTCTCCATCGAGCCTGGCCCCATTGAGGGCCTATTCCTGATCCAGCCTAAGGTTTTCGGCGACGAGCGGGGCTATTTCTTGGAAACCTGGAGCGACAAGGACTATGCCGCTGCCGGGCTTACCGCACATTTTGTGCAGGACAACCAGTCGCTGTCGCGCAAGGGCGTACTCAGGGGGTTGCATTTTCAGAGGCGCTATCCTCAAGGCAAGCTGGTGCGAGCCATACAGGGTGAGATCTTTGACGTAGCTGTCGATCTTCGCCCGGGCTCAGCAACATTCGGAAAATGGCATGGGATGATACTTTCCGGAAAAGTACAGAACCAGTTCTATGTGCCGCCAGGGTTCGCCCACGGGTTTCTCGTGCTTTCGGACGAGGCTGTCTTTGCGTATAAATGCACGGACTTCTATCACCCTGAGGATGAGGGTGGGGTTCGCTGGGATGACCCTGCAATTGGTATCGAGTGGCCTGAGTTAGGTTTCCCTCCCATCCTTTCGGACAGGGACAGTGCCTTGCCAGGTTTGATCTAGGCAATATACAGCCAAGAAGAGGTTTCAACAAAGGAATGGCAATGCTATGGATGGCGCTGAGATACTGAACGAAATACGGCTAGGAGAAGACAGTCGGAGGCAGTTCAAGGTAAATCTTACCAATCCCGAGCAAGCTGCTGCAGAGATTATCGCGTTTCTTAATTCTTCCGGAGGCCGCATTTTTATCGGCGTAGGCGATGACGGATCCATCGTCGGCTTAGACGCTGCAGGCCTTCGTCGAGTCAATCAGTTGCTGAGCAACGTAGCTAGCCAGAATGTGCGTCCTTCAAGCAGCATACAGACCCAGAATATCCGGATCGACGACCACATAATTATGCTCGTCGAGGTGCCGAACGGCCTCAACAAGCCCTATTGCGATAATGAAGGACGATTTTGGATAAAGAACGGAGCCGACAAGCGCAAGGTAACGAGTCCTGAAGAACTTCAGCGGCTATTCCAGGCAGGGGCCAAGCTATTCGCGGATGAGCGCCCGGTTCCGGATACTTCCGTAGACGATCTGGATATGTCCGAGTTTGCGGATTTTTATCTTCGTAAGACAGGTTCGCGTCTGGATACTGCGACCCTTTCTACTGGCAGAATTCTCGAAGCATTGGGCTTTATGAAGAAGGGATCGATCACGCTGGCCGGACTTCTTTTGCTTGGCAAGGACCTTTCGAGGCATGTGCCGCTTTTTCATATTGCCGCCGCTTCGTTTTCTGGCACAAGCCTTTCTGATGACGCATTCCTTGACAAGGTAGAATTGAAGGGAAGACTGCCGGAGCAGTTTGCCGCTGCGATGAATTTCCTGGACCGCAACCTTCGTCATGTACAAGGAAACCCGGCCTTGGGTTTCAACCAGGTGGGCGTGCTCGAAGTATCTCGCGAAGCCTTGCAGGAAGTCCTGGTCAATGCTCTGGTGCACCGCGACTATCTGATCAATGCATCCATCAAGCTATTTGTGTTTTCGGACCGCGTTGAAATCATGAGCCCCGGAATACTTCCCAACAGTTTGTCAATCGAGGCGGTGCGTCTCGGCGTCTCGGTGCCACGAAATTCGGTCCTTTTGTCTCATGCCCAATATGTCATGCCCTATTCCGGCTTGGGTAGTGGCCTTCCGCGCTCGCTTGCGCGCTGTCCCGACATGGAGCTGGTGAATGACGAAAAGGCAAATAGGTTTGTCGTCCGTTTCCCACGCTGAAAGGATAGAGCATGAAGGTAAAAGATCGCAGCTTTCGGCAACCGATGGGCGCTGGGCAAATAAAGATTGCCGAGGTAGCTCGGGCTGCTGTAGATGGTTTCCAGCCAACTATTTGCATTGTCTACCTGTATGGATCACGCGCGACTGGAACTGACAACGAGGAAAGCGATTTCGACTTCGCTGTGGCGGCAGACAGACCGCTAAGCTTCGGCGAACGCAGGGGGCTTGCTTCCAGGTTCGTGGAGGGCATTGAGGAGTCATCCTCCTCTGTCGATGTCGATGTGGTCGATCTCCGTGCTATTCCCCTCACTCTTGCAGCGCAAATCCTGGAATATGGAGTTGTTCTAATAGGCGAGGCGCACCCGGAGAGGGGATTCCTGGAAACGAGGCTTATGTCGCAGTATGCCCTGCTCAATGAGGAGAGGCACGAGGTCATCGAAGCGATTGTGGCGAGGGGTAGCGTGTTTGCCCGCAGCTGACGACGTTATCCTGAACAAGGCCGAGATAATCGAACGTTGCCTGAATCGCGTTCTTTCGCCCTTTTGGTGGCAGCTAAGCTAATTCCGAGCGAGCTCGGCACGTCGCTCGCAAAGATGGTCGGGTTCCGGAATATCGCAGTTCATGACTACCGGGCACTCGACCTGGATATCGTCGAGGCCTTGGTTCGCGGTGGGTTCCCAGACTTCAGGGAGCTAATCCGCTTGGGGTTGGAACGAGACGCGTAGATAGATGGGAGCGGCCTAGGGTCAGACCTCAGGGCTCGTCACCCCTGCGGGTCAGGGGAATAGAATTTCGTTGCTGGAGGGGGCTTTGGAAGCTCTACCGCGGGAAGAACGGCTTCGCCTTGCGCTTTCCTTGAATTGGGATTACCAGGTCGAGCCGTCCTCGCTAATCGATGTGATCGATGGATTGAGAGCAAAGACGGGACCCTTCGACTCGCAGCGGCTTCTCGTGCGCAGCCTGGAAAGGCTAAGCTGGCATCGCATCGTCGCGCTCTGGGGCGTAGAACGGCTCATCGAGGTGTACGACCCGAAGCTGCTTTCGCGTATCCGGTCGTCCGAATTCAGGAGGCGCTATGCGTTCGTATTCGGAGTACTACGAAACGAAGCTGTATCCGCTTCAGGATGGAGTCCTGAGATGCGTCGAAGGATGCGGGACTCGCTTTTTTCTCACCGGTGGTACCGCGCTCAGCAGGGGCTACTTCAATCATAGGTATTCCGATGATCTGGACTTCTTCGTCTGCGCAGACGATGCATTCAACGAGGAAGTGGAGCTCGTCCTGGAAGGGCTCGCCAGCGAAGGTTTTCACTGGGACGACAGCCGGGATTTTGTCCGCGCAAGCGACTTCTTCACCCTGGCAGTCGAGATGGCCACATTCCCGGATACCCGCCTAAAACTCGATTTCGTGAACGATGTGGCGCCGAGATTCGGTGACCTTGCGATTACGCGGGTGTTTAACAGGACCGATTCCCTTCGCAATATCCTGAGCAACAAGCTGACGGCGCTGTTCCGAGGCGAGGCAGAAGGAGGCGGGCTTGGAAGCCCCTCTGGCCGCGGAAATCCTCTTGGGAATGCCCGAAGCGGAGTTTCAATCAGTGCGCTGGAACAGGGCGCCCTCGTGGAAGGACTTCCAGGCCGATATGTCGGTAATCGCCTCGGATCTCACGCGAGGGATCGAGAATAGCTTGTTCAGCTCATAGAAATTGGGCGGGGTCAGACCCCCCGCGAGTGTCACTTCAGCGTTGGCTCGATACAAGGGCATAATCGATTCGGCCCGGAATATGTCTTGACATGTGTCCTGACATAGTTCCATATTGGAGTTGGGGGTGCTGGCACTATGGATACAAAGAATGAGGCCAAAAAGGCGGCAAAGGACCCAGTGAAGAAAATTTCGAGTCGCTCGGGGCAAGCGGCTGCAAAGATCAAAGGGTTGGTCGTCTGGCAGGAAAAATTCAACCTGCCCCGGGAAACCATCGCCAAGATGATCCAGGTGAGTTCGCGCACAATTCTCCGCTGGGAAACGAAGGGTGTGATGCCCAAAAACAGCGAAGAGAAAAAGCGAATAGAGGCAGTACGCGAAATAATCGACTTGGGGGGAAAGGTCTATAGCGCGGAAGGCCTCCGTGAGTTTCTTTCAACGCCGCAACCGGTATTTGACGGCCATACACCCCAACAGCTGATGTCAATCGGAGAATACAGCAAGGTTCTTGGTGCGTTGGCGGCGGACTACGAAGGGATTGGATTCTGAACACCCTTCTCTCCTTCATAGTGCCTTGGCGAGGAAGTGCCGTCCGCAACATCCCCACAGGACGTGGCGGGCATCACCTTGATCCACTGGATTTTTCATATTGTGGACTTGCAGCGGAAAATCGATGGAACGTGGTGGGAGAACGGACGCTCTATCTTGCGACGGATAAGAGTGTCGCCCTTGCGGAATTCTCCCGACACATGAAAGTAGACCGCTCGACAGGCCTTTTATCTGGAGTCTTGGAGCGCGAGATATACCGACTTAACCTAACACTTAAGGCCACCCTCGATCTTCGAAACCCAAAGGTCTGTGCTGCGCTTGCCCGCAGCGATGCTCCCGCGTGTTTCTTCGCCGACAAAAAAGTCCCTCGAGCAATCGCAGCCTTCATCAGAGGGACCACAACGGTGGAGGCGATCATCGTCCCTTCTATCGCCTTCCCTGATGACATGGAGAAATGGTGCTTGGTGTTGTTCCTCGAAAAACTAGATCCGGACTATCGTAGCTTCATCTCCGATGTGCAGGTATTTGGGCGCTTCAAGGTTGAATAAGAGGACTGTCACTCGCGCGTGAGCGCTTCAACCTGGCCCGGCGCTGATCCCCAAAGAGTTTCCGCTCTACCGCATTCCCTGAGGAATACCACATGCCCCTGTTCGATACCTGCATAATCACGGCCTCGAACGAAGGGCAGGCGGAAGTTTTCCGGACCCTGCTCTCGAAGCGGGTGGATCAGGGTCTCTATCCACGGGAGATCGACTTCCGGGTTGTCGCCGATCCTCCCGGGGGCAGGGTGGGCTCGGGCGGCGGGACGCTTTGGGCCTTGATCCAGTACCTGGGGAAGGATAGCCTTAGCCTCGCGGACGTGGGAAGGCGAAAGATCCTCATGATCCATGCCGGTGGGGAAGCTCGGCGGCTTCCGGTTTACGGACCGGAGGGCAAGCTCTTTGCGCCGGTACCCGCAGCTTCCAGTTCCATCCTGCCGCCAATCGTCCTGGATCTCGAGCTTTCGCTTTTCTTCAAGTACCCATGGCGCGACGGGGAACTCCTTGTCGCCTCGGGCGATGTGATCATCGATTTCAACACGGAAGCCCTCGACCTGCCCGAAGGTCCGATCTGTGGTTTCGCAGCCCCGGCGCCTTTCGAGCGAGGTGCGCGCCACGGTGTTTTTGCCTTCGATGCTCAGACTGGATTGGTCAGCGATTATCATCAAAAGGCCTCGGCCGATTTCCTGGCCCAAAAAGCAAGAATCGAGGGGGTCGAGGCCTGTGCCGTGGACCTCGGGATTGTGTCCTTCCGTGGATCGGGTCTCGAGGCCTTGCTTTCATTGGCGGCCGCTCAGGTAGACGGACAGCCGTTGCGCAAAAGCCTTGCAGCGGGGCAGCTGTCGTTCGACATCTATCTTGATTTCCTCGTCGCGAGCCTGGGTTCGCTCGATGAAGCCAGCTATCTAGCACGGATGGCGGGCCAGTCAGGGGCAGCGGAAAGCGCACAGCGCCTCGTGTACCAAGCCTTCCATGGGTGCGGCCTTTCAGGGGTCCTTGTCAAGCAATCTTCCTTTATCCACTTCGGAAGCCTGGACGAGTATCCCGCAGCCTGCCTGGAATTGCGGGCCAAGGATATCCTTCCCTTCTACGGCTTTGCCCATGAGGAGCTCGTGCCGGAAGCCCACGAAAGGTTTATCCGCTTCAATTGCATCGAGACGGACATTGAGGATGGATCGGGCTTTGTCTACACGGAGAATTGCTCTGACTCTTCAGTGCGGGGCGAGGGAGACAACCTGTTCTCCGGGCTTCGGGGACTCCGGCTTGCAGAACGTATTCCGAGGGGCTTTTGCATCGATGAAAGGCGCATTTCGGGGGACGCCAAGGCTGCATCGGTACGACTTGTTTATCATCGGGACGATTCGTTTAAAATAGCGACATCAGTTACCAGCCTCCGGTTTTGCGGGAAACCGCTGGGCGAATGGCTTTCGGAACGCCATTTGAGCCTTGCTGATGTGGTTAGGCCGCATGCCGGTCACAAGGTTGACCCCTATGCCTTGGCAGTGTTCACAATTATAACGGATGCCGAGTTTGTGACTGGCTACTGGCGGCTGCCAGTAGATACGGAGGCGTGGAAACAGCGGTTTCTCGGTTCTCCGCGCCTGTCGTATTCGCTTGTCAATGCCGCCACGAGCGCCGTGCTTCGGGACGAGGAGCGCGCACAGGCTCGGAAGAGCGAACTTACCAGAAGCATCGAGCGCGGGGGCTTCTTTGCCATATCTGGGAGGGACTTCAGGACCCTGGTTCAAGCGGGCCTCGGAACTGAAACCCTGGTGGAGCGCCACAGGGGAACTGACGATCCTCTCCTCAAGATATATCGGGGCACCCTCCTCCGCTCTGCAGGGGTGGAAGGTCTGGGGGAGGAGCGAGGACTCGAAGTCAGGTTCGCTCCGCATCGCTCGAAGCCAGGGCTTTCGATATCCGTAAAGCTCGACCAGATAGTGTGGGCCCGTTCCCCTGTGCGCCTGGACCTGGCTGGGGGGTGGACAGACACTCCACCCTATACGAATCGCTACGGTGGCTCAGTGGTCAATGTCGCAGTGGACTTGAACGGGCAGAGCCCCATCCAGGTCTTTGTCCGGAGATCCGAAGACTGCGTTATACGTGTGCATTCAATTGACTTAGGTTTAACTGAGACAATACGCGATACGAATAACCTTCGCGCTTACCGGAATTTGGCAAGTCCCTTTGCCCTCCCTCGTGCGGCGCTTGTGCTCATCGGGGTGGGATCTGGATTGCCCGATGGGGCTCCTCTTGAGGCTCTGTTGATGGCAATGGGTGGCGGCCTCGAGATTACCCTTTTGTGTGCAGTACCCAAGGGTTCGGGGCTCGGTACCTCGTCGGTGCTTGCGGGCACGATCCTTGCGGCACTTGAGCGCTTTTTTGGCATGGCGGGGCCTAAAGAGGAACTTTTCCTCAAGGTACTCGAGGTCGAGCAGATGCTTACAACAGGTGGCGGCTGGCAGGATCAGATTGGCGGGCTTGTCGGTGGGGTCAAGTACATCGAGGCGCGACCAGGACTCAAACCCCGCGCCGTCATCCACCAACTGGACCCATGGCTCTTCGAGGATCCAGAGAGCACCGGGCGAATGACGCTTTTCTATTCGGGTATCACGCGGCTTGCAAAGGGACTGCTCCAGGATGTCGTTCAGCGCGTGAATGGTATGGAACGTGCCTTTCTTTTTACCCATTCGCGCATCGGGGAGCTCGCGCAGGAAGCCCGCAAAGCCATCTCTTTCCGCGATGTGGACAGGCTGGGGTGGGTGATTGCTGAATCCTTCCGGGAGAACAAACTCATCCACGAAAGCACGACAAATGCGGAGATGGAAAAGATGATCACCGAGACAGCAGCAGGACGTATCGGCGTCAAGTTGCTGGGTGCAGGTGGCGGGGGTTTCGCGCTCTTTGTCTCTCGGGATGTCGAATCGGCGCTGGCTCTCCGTAGCCTGCTCAAGGGAAAGTACGAAGACGAACGAGCCCGACTCGTGGATTTCAGTCTCAACAAGAAGGGGCTGGAAGTTACGGTTAGTTAAGCAGATAGCAGAAACAGAAAGAGGAACACATGAAGAAGGCCCTCATTTCGGGCATCACGGGGCAGGATGGGGCCTACCTCGCGGAGTTTTTGCTCGGCAAGGGCTACGAGGTGCATGGCATCAAGCGGAGGTCCTCGAGCTTCAATACGGACCGGATAGACCACCTTTACCACGATCCGCACGAGACGGGGGTGCGCTTCAGGCTGCATTACGGGGACCTGACCGATTCGACCAACATCATCCGCATACTCCAACTGGTACAGCCTGACGAGGTCTACAACCTGGGGGCACAGAGTCACGTGCAGGTGTCCTTCGAGGTGCCGGAGTACACCGCCGACGCCGACGGGATGGGGACGCTCAGGCTGCTCGAGGCGATCAGGATCCTCGGGATGGAGAAGAAGGTCCGCTTCTACCAGGCGTCGACGAGCGAGCTTTTCGGGAAGGTGCAGGAGATCCCCCAGAAGGAGACAACGCCCTTCTATCCACGCTCGCCCTATGCCTGCGCCAAGCTCTACGCCTACTGGATCACGATCAATTACCGCGAGAGCTACGGGATGTACGCCTGCAACGGCATCCTGTTCAACCACGAGAGCCCCATCCGGGGAGAAACCTTCGTCACGCGAAAGGTGACAAGGGCCGCCGCACGGATACGGCACGGGCTCCAGGACAGGCTCTATATGGGGAACATCGACGCGAAGCGGGACTGGGGCTTTGCCGGGGACTATGTCGAGCTCATGTGGCTGATGCTCCAGCAGGAGAAGGCAGACGACTACGTGATGGCCACGGGGGTCACGACGACGGTCCGCGACTTCATCCAGATGGCCTTCGCGCGGGCGGGTTTTAAGATCAAGTGGGAGGGCGAGGGAGTGGGGGAGCGGGGAATCGACGCGGCGAGCGGCAGGGTGCTCGTCGAGATAGACCCGCGCTACTTCAGGCCAGCCGAGGTCGAACTCCTCATTGGCGACCCCACAAAAGCGCAGACGAAACTGGGATGGAAGCCACGCGTGCAGCTGCCCGAACTCGTCGAAATGATGGTCGACGCGGACCTGGCACAGGCTGAGCAGGAACTCTATCTCAAGAGCGGCGGCTACAGCGTAAAGAGCTTCCACGAATGAGCTCCAGCATCGACAAGCAGGCGAAGATCTATGTCGCCGGACATAGGGGCCTTGTCGGCAGAGCACTCGTGCGACGCCTCGAAGCGGGCGGCTATGACAATCTTGTCACGAGAACCCATGCGGATCTGGACCTTACGCGGCAGGAAGCTGTCGAAGCATTTTTCGAAAATGAAAGACCGGAGTACGTGTTCCTCGCAGCAGGAAAGGTCGGGGGCATACTCGCCAATTCGAGCTATCCAGCGGACTTCATCTACAAGAATATCGCAATTGCGACAAACGTGATCGAGGCTGCACGAAAGAGCGGGACCAGGAAGCTGCTCAACTTTGGATCTTCGTGTATTTACCCCAAGTTCGCTCCCCAGCCGATGAAGGAGGAATACCTCCTTACCGGAGCGCTCGAGCCAACGAACGAGGCTTACGCCATCGCGAAGATCGCGGCGATCAAGCTGTGCAGCGCCTACAACCGACAATACGGGACGGACTACCTTTCGCTCATGCCGACGAACCTCTACGGGCCGGGGGACAACTACGACCTGGAGAGCAGTCATGTGCTGCCGGCACTTATTCGCAGGTTCCACGAGGCTAAGGTCGCGGGCAAGGCCGAAGTGACGCTCTGGGGGGATGGGTCGCCGTTCAGGGAGTTTCTCCATGCGGATGACCTGGCCGATGCGGCGGTGTTCCTGATGGAGAACTACTCGGTGGCGGAGGTCGGGGAGATTGTCAATGTCGGGACGGGCCGGGATGTGACGATACGCGAACTAGCGGGAATTGTGATGGATGTCGTTGGATATCAAGGGGATGTGAATTGGGATACAACGAAGCCCAATGGAACGCCGCGCAAGTTGCTTGATGTGGGAAGGCTTGTGAAGCTTGGATGGGCTGCGAAGATCGGACTTCGAAAGGGGATTGAGATGACTAATGTAGCTTTTCTTGGCGAGAACAGGGAAAGAGTATGAACTCTTCCGTGAGCGACTGCGGGGACAGGCCTTAGGCGGCGGGAGGTTGAGCACTATGCGCATAAACGTTCGACCTGCGATGCTCGGCTGGGCACTCGAACGCTCTGGCATGGAGCCTGATGTCCTCGCCCTTCGTTTCCCAAAGCTTCCCGCTTGGCTTGAAGGCTCGGTCATGCCAACACTCAAGCAGCTCGAGGGCTACGCGAAGGCGACCTATGCCCCGCTGGGGTCCTTCTTT